>JAOTST010000100.1 GCA_029864785.1 Chromatiales bacterium
TTTGAGGTGAGTTCTTGTCAACCCCACCTAATTGACGGGCAATCACATCCGCAAGACCGATCCCCTGCCCTTGGCTACTGAGGCTATTTGCTAACTGTTTATCGTAAAGATCAACGTATTGATCAGTCTGATCACTATCAAAAAGCCCATCTGCCAACTTGGCATCACGCATACTTTTCATCATCATCTGAACAAATATTGCTTCAAACTGCTGCGCAACAGCTTTAATGGCTTCAGGGCTACTATCCTTTGCTTCACGTCGTAGATCACTTAAACCATTAAAGTCGGTGTAAAGTGATGCAGATTCAAGCTGGTTAATTGCCATCGTCAAGCCCTTTTAGATAATGATTAACTCAGCATGTAATGCACCGGCTTCTTTCAGAGCTTCAAGAATGGCCATCAAGTCCCCTGGTGCCGCACCCACCTGATTAACTGCCCTTACAATATCATTCAGATCAACCCCCGGATCAAAGTAAAACATTCGATTGTTGCCGGTATTAACCAAGATATCACTTTTTGGCACAACCGCTGTTTCACCAAAAGGCACGGGCTGGGTTGCTTTAGGGCGCTCACGAATCGTCACCGTCATGCTGCCATGAGTAATAGCTGCAGGCATGACCTTCACATTCTGATTAATCACAACGGTGCCTGTTCGTGAATTAACAATCACTTTGGCTGATGCAGATCCTGGATCGATAGTAAGATTTTCCAACATCGAAATAAACGAGACCCTTTTAGCGGGATCAATCGGTGCACTAATACGAATAGATGAAGCATCAATGGGGGCCGCGACATCAGGCCCCAGATAACCATTAACCGCATTTGCAAGGCGGTTTGCCGTTGTGAAATCGGCATTATGTAAGTTAAAAATGATGCTTTTTCCCTGGGCAAAAGATGAGATAACCGTGCGCTCGACACTAGCACCATTTGGAATTCTTCCCACGCTCGGAATATTGACGGTAATCTTTGAACCATCATTACCACTTGCACCAAACCCACCCACAACGAGATTACCTTGAGCAACTGCATAGACAGTTCCATCAATCCCCTTTAGAGGCGTCATAAGTAACATTCCTCCACGAAGGCTCTTTGCATTACCTATTGATGAAACAGTCACGTCAATAGCCTGCCCCGGTTTTGAAAACGATGGAAGCACAGCACTAACAATAACAGCCGCCACATTTTTAACCTTAGGATTGACATTGTCGGGCAGAGTAATTCCAAGGCGAGAGAGCATACTTTTAAGACTCTGTACCGTAAATTGTGCTTGGCTTGTGTTATCACCACTTCCATTCAGCCCCACAACCAATCCATATCCAAGCAATTGATTGTCGCGAACACCCGCAATAGAAACCAGATCTTTCAACCGTTCTGCATGCAAGGCACCTGACGATAGCACGACGACCAAAGATAGAATGGATGTAGCGAGTAGTTTCATTGTTCTCATTGATTTCATCTTAATTATCCTGCCCTATTAAAAGGGCCACCAATCACTATTAAAGAATCTGCCCAACCAGCCTTGTTTAGCTGCATTGGCAACGGTGCCGTTACCTCCAACAATAATTTCAGCGTTGGCAATCTTGGCCGACGAAACCGTATTGTTTGGTGAAATATCTACTGGGCGAATAATTCCGGAGAGCCGTATAAATTCATCTCCCTGATTAATCGTCATCACTTTTTCGCCACGTATCATTAAATTTCCGTTAGCAAGAACATCGACAACGGTGACCGTAATGCTCGCTTTAAGACTATTACTTTGCGTTGTTGAGCCATCTCCACTAAACGCTCCGGCAGAAGAGAATGAGTTATTAAATACCTCCTGACCTTCAACACGTAGCGGCGCACCCATAATTGTTGGCGTTGCCATATTATATGACGAGTCTTTTCCTGTTGAAGTACTACTCTTCTTAGAGGCTGCGGTCTTCTCCTCAAGAAGAATGGTCAACAAATCCCCTACATTGTGTGCACGAGGATCCTCAAAAATCAGATAATTTCCAGAGGCTCTGTAGATGGAACCTCCACTCTGTATCGGCTTTGCACTACTAACCGGATAGACTGGAGTAAATTTGGGATCGTGAACCGGTTCTGGAGTGGTCACACAACCACTAGCAAACAATAGTGTCGCAGCAGCAGCTCCAAAGAGTCTCAATAATAGCGGTAAAGAAGACATAACAGCCTACCTAATTAGAGTTGTTGATTGATATATTGCAGCATCTGGTCACCTGCCGAGATTGCCTTCGAGTTCATCTCGTAAGCACGCTGAGTCTCAATCATGTTAACCAGTTCACTGACGACATTAACGTTTGAGCCTTCCAAGGCACTCTGCATGATGGTTCCTATACCATTCTGGCCACCGGCACCCACTTGTGGCGCGCCACTAGCCGCTGTCTCTGCATAGAGATTTTCACCCATCGGTTGTAACCCGGCAGGGTTTACAAAATCAGCCAGATCAATATTTCCGGCAACTGTTGGCGTCGCAGTGGCCTGCTGAGTATAAGAGACCGTACCATCGGTTCCAACGGTAAGCGACTGAGCATCTCCAGGTACCGTTATT
This sequence comes from Chromatiales bacterium, assembly GCA_029864785.1. Lineage (GTDB taxonomy): Bacteria > Pseudomonadota > Gammaproteobacteria > Thiohalomonadales > Thiohalomonadaceae > JAOTST01. The sequence continues at coordinate 2,555 of JAOTST010000100.1, forward strand.
GTTGGTTGTAACAGATAACCGTTGGATGTAACCACCTGCCCTGAAGCATCTAGTTGAAAAGAGCCATCACGGGTATAGCCTATCGAGCCATCTGGTCGTAAAATTTGAAAGAAGCCACGCCCCTGGACAGCCATATCCAATGCATTACCGGTCTGCTGCAATGAACCTTGTGTATGAAGTTTTTCAGTGGCTACTGTACGCACCCCCGTACCAGTCATCAGACCGCTAGGAAGAGTCGAATCTTGACTGGACTGAGCACCGGGTTGACGTTGTGTCTGATAAAGCAAGTCTTCAAATACCGCTCTATCCCGTTTAAAACCGTTGGTGCTAACGTTTGCAAGGTTGTTGGAGATCACAGACATACGAGTCTGTTGTGCTTCAACGCCTGTCTTTGCTATCCATAGTGCTGGGTTCATGACCATTACCTCTTTTGTAAAATCTATCTAAAGAACCGGCAAAATTTTGGCGCTTTAGAACCTTTACAGAGGATAATGCAATTGATATGCCAAGTATTGAATGGTTTTGGTTAATTTAAAATATGATATGAAGCGAAGAGGAACAGAACTGTTCCCTATGACATCTTCATGATTTGTGTAACAGCCGCATCATTCTCTTCTGCTGTTTTCATCATTTTGACCTGCATCTCATACTGACGTGAAAGTTCGATCATCTTCACCATTGATTTGATCGCGCTAACATTACTCCCCTCAATCGCACCAGAGACCAACTGAACCCCAATATCTGGCGCTGCAATCGTGCCATCTTTTGTGCGAATTAGACCATCGTCCCCTTTGGTCAAATTATTGGCCGCAGGATTGACCAGTTTAATGCGACCGATCTCGGCCATCTCATTGGCTCCTGCACCGATAGGACGAATGGATATCGAACCATCCATGCCTATCTCAATCTTCTCGGCCTGAGGTACCACAATAGGCCCCCCATCTCCGATAACAGCATGCCCTGATGAGGTTTCAAGTATGCCAAGATTAGATATATGTAGCGCACCCACGCGTGAGTATGCCTCACTGCCATCCTTAGCCTGAACGGCAATCCAGCCATCACCCTTGATTGCTACATCAAGATCTCGACCAGTCGTGTTTATAGGTCCTGGCGTAGTATCGATGCCAGGATTTTCGACCATGGCGTAAGTACGAGATGGGAAGCCCTCCCCTTCAACCTGCATGCTTCTAAACTGCTCAAGATCAGCCTTGAAAGCAGGGGTTGAAACATTTGCCAGGTTGTTGCTATTGATCTGCTGAGCCACCATCGTCTGTTTGGCCCCAGTCATAGCTAGGTAGAGCATCTTATCCATCTCTAACTCCTCTATTAGTTATACGATTAGCGCATCTGAATAACGGTGGTGGTAATCGCACTGGCAGTCTCAATGGCTTTCGCATTGGCCTGGAAATTACGCTGTGCGGTAATCAACTTAACGAGTTGAGCTGTCAAATCCACATTTGAACTCTCCAGAGCCCCTGCTTGAATATTCCCGAAGCTGCCCGTGCCGGCCTCACCGACCAACGGATTACCCGAATCAAGGCTCTCTTCCCAAGATGTATTACCCAACTGCCTTAAACCCTGTGGGTTGGCAAAGTTTGCTAAGGCGATCTTACCCAACGCATTCTGGGTACCATTACTGTAGTTGGCTCGTACCACACCGGCATCACTAATATCTATGCCTGTCAGGCGACCCGCGGTATAACCATTTTGAGACAATAGCGTTACATTAAAAGGCGTCGCAAACTGGGTTGATGAGTTATTGGCAAAGTCGAGTGTCAATGTCATCACATTTGCTCCACTAGTTGGAGAAATAGCTTCTGTAATCATTGGCGATGGCGATTCCGTACTGAAATTACCGCTAGAATCAAAGTTCACCAGACCATAAAGTCGCGATGAGCCATCTTTCGTATCTAGAGTGGTTCCATCACTTACACCACCCACCATATCGTAGGGTTGCTGAGTACCTGAACCATCATCAACATACGTAAACACAGCCCACTGATTGGTGCCATTGTAAGAGTCCCAAATCTTCTGAGCAGCAGATGAAGCTGTCTCTGCTCCAGGGATCGTAACAGGAGGAACTGGAATCGCACCTGTGCCATCAATATAGGAGGTCAGCTCAGCAAGTGTCTGAGGAAAAATACCTCCTGCCACACCTGCATCCAAATCACTAGCTATTTGTGCCGCGTCAGTAACAATACGAGGAGCATTAATGGTTGTAAAACCGACACTTGTAGCAACGGTCTCTGCCTCAGAAGCTGCAAGTGTCGTTCCATTATCCTTGACAAAATACATGGTCGCAATATGGCTATTACCCAGCGAATCATAGACGGTTAGAGAGGTCGATGAGTTATAGGTTGTACTTTGGGTTGGATCAAACGCTGCGGGATCGAGCGCTGATGCATCAGCCTGAAAGTTAGCAGCAATTTCAACCTCTGTTGTCGCTGAAGGACTACCTGCGGTCTGAGGCAGTTGCAGATTAATGGTAGAGGAGAGTGATGTTGAACGTACTGTTCCATCCGCATTAACCGGAAGCGCCTGTAGATACTGGCCAGAGGCGTTCACCACATACCCATCCGAGTTGACCTGAAATGCTCCAGCCCGTGTAAATTCAGCAGTCTGAACATTCATATTGGGGTGCATGATGAAAAACCCTTCTCCACTAACGGCCAAGTCAAGAGTACTCTGGGTAAATTCTAGATTTCCCTGTTTAAATTGTTGGGCAACTGTACTTAACAGTACACCGGCACCAATTGCGGTAGAGCTACTACCTAGTGCTGAGGTCGCATAAACATCGGCAAATTCTGCACGAGAGCCTTTAAAACCGACGGTACTTGAGTTAGCTACGTTATTACTGACCACACCCAGTTCAGATTGAGCCGCGTTTAGACCACTTAATGCTGTATTAAATGACATTATTATTCTCCAATTTAATTAATTTCTAATCTGTTTGATATCGTCAAATGTCGCTGCACCGATACCCTGAATATTAAAAGTGAGACCAGACCCACCTGTACCAAGATTTACACTCTCTACAACCCCCTCAACCAATGTCTCCAACGAGGTGTTTTCACCATTGACCGTGGCCTCAGCCACAATGTTATAAGTGCCTGCCGGCATTGGGGTCCCACTACTATCTGTTCCATCCCAAGTAAAATCGGTTACCCCGGAAGGCTGAATCCCCATATCCATCTGCTTGATAATATTTCCACCAAGACCTGTGATGGTTACCTTTAGATCGGTCACAGAAGAGGGCAAATTGACTCCACCCTGTATCGATTTAGTTCCGTCAAAATAACCTGTAGTACCCGGAACCAATGCATTTTTACCGACCATGCTGGAGGCCTGTAACGCCTGATTTGAGTACAGGGAACTCGCTAACTCTTTAAATGTACTTTGCAAATCTTCAATACCGTTAACCGTTCCAAATTGCGCCATCTGACTTAAGAACTCACCATTGTCCATTGGTGCCATGGGATCCTGATTTTTTAGCTGAGTTGTCATCAAGGTCAGAAAGTCTTCCTGTCCGAGCTCACCCTGCTTCTTAGCATTTGCATCAGCTTTTCTAGTCA
>JAOTST010000101.1 GCA_029864785.1 Chromatiales bacterium
GGAATGACTCTAATGCACGAGCGAACTCATTGTGCTCTTTCGCGTATTCGATTGGGTCTGAACCAGACTTCCAGCAATCGTGCCTGACGCAGTAAAATTGCACCCGCAGCAGGAGAGTCGATGTGACCATGTGAACTACACCAGAGGTGCTGATAACGTTACTGTGTCCGAGATTATCGAAGAAATCAGGTAGACGCAGCGCGTTCAGGTCCCTTTGCATACTCAAATGAATCGACTCCGGCCAATCTACATTGAGCATAGGTGGGGGCATGACTGGTTTTAAAGGGATTGAAGGAACTCTCGGCCTTCATTACCGGATAGATCAGGCTCTTGCTGACACCCTATTTTTGCACTCTCCTTAATATTACGTGGTACATCTAGCGCAATGGTTATTTGGCTACTTCACCCTTCGACTACACCTCTCAAGTAATAAAGGATTTCACCCTTTAGGCAGTGTAAACCAAAAGGTTGTTCCCACCCCTTCTTCACTTTTTACACCTATTTTCCCATGATTTTTTGCCACAAATTCACTGCACAAAACCAAACCTAGACCCGTTCCCGATTCATTGTTGGTACCCAATTTAGATTGCGGTTTAGCCCCCATAAGAAACAGCTCCTGCTGCAACTCCTCACTCATTCCAATGCCACTATCTGTGATATTAATGAGATACTGGTTACCCGCATCTTGCACACTTGCATGAACGACATCATCTTTCTCGGTAAACTTTAGGGCGTTACTCGTCAAGTTACGTAAAATCGTATTTACCATCGCTACATCAGCAACAACCCAATAAGGCCTATCAATGATTAAATTGAGCTTAACTCCCTTTGCTTGGGCTTGAGTGAAAAATAGCTCTTGTATCTCTGCCAATACCTCACTCAACTCAATCGCCTCAGGGGTATAACTAATTTCACCTCGTTGCGATCGTGCCCAGGTCAATAGTTGCTCTAAAAAATTACTGGTATTTTGGGTCGTTACACGAACAGCTTTTAGTGTTTCGTCATTAAAATCTTTAGCCGTCAAAACAATATCATTGAACAGCGTGGCGAGACTTCCAATTGGGCCTCGCAGGTCATGTGCAATAATGGAGAAGAACTTATCCTTCGTTGTATTTGACTCTCTGAGCTCCGAGGTACGCTGAATAACTCTATTTTCGAGTTTTTCAGTGTGAGCAATTATGGACTCTAGCAACTCGGTCTTAACCTCCTCTGTCTCTGCACGAGCAATTCGCAGACGATCGGCCAATGCAAAAGAGAGCAGAACGGTATCCAGCATCATTCCAAAATCGGTCGCATGGAAGGTATAAAATGAAAATGGGATCGCAGAAGATACCGTTAAAGCGGTGATAGCCGATCCGATAAGACCCGCTGTTGTAGCAATTAAAAAATATAGCGCTGCACGATTCCCGGATCGCCAGGATAGCAGCCCCATCCATAACACAAAGGGCGAATAGACGACCACCCATAGAATGGAACTAGCGACGTGCCATTGATATCCTCCCAAGATGGCGGTTAGCACAAAAAATATAAACATCAACACAACGACACTCTTTGCTAACCGATAGGCATGGGGTAGCTTATTGCGAAGATCTAAAAAACGGATGGTGAAAAAGAGCCCTGTAAACAGATACAGATAGATAAATGTTGAATGAGCCCAATTACTCCAAATAGGGGAGTCAGGCCATAGAAGAGGATATGTGTGACCATTATAGGTGGCATTACCAATAATGAAGGAGAATACATAGATAACATATACGGCATAGATCGATTCTCGAATCGAGATAAACAGAATCAGGTTATAGAGCAACATGCCCCCCAACACACCGTAGAGAAATCCATAATAGTTAGCCTCGGTAACATCTGATTCGAAAAAGGCACTCCGCTCCCAAAGAGTCATATTAACAACGTATGGATCACGTGTATGGGTACGAACCAGCAGTTGGCTTCGACCCGAGGGGAGCGTTAACTCAAAATTTGTTTTTCGATGCGAAACGGCTCGATAGTTAAAGGGGAGTTGATCACCTCCTTTAAAGGTTTGAATACCACCATCGGGAAGTATTAAATTGACCTGAACATCATCCAACCATGTGGGATCAAAAACTAAAAGCCTTTGAAGTGGTGTCTGCTCTTGATTGTTAAGCGTTACCAAAAACCAGTACGTCACACTACTAAAACCGAAACTGGCCGTTTTATCCCTTTTATAATCCGACGGTTCTGCTGGCTGTTTTAAAATCTGGTCCAGCGTCAATTTACTATCGACATCCTTAATTGTTCGAGCCGAAGGTAATAGCGTCATCTTGAACGTAGAGGCATCGATGCCAACCTCTCCATTTACAGATTGAACCACATCGGTTTTGCCCACAATGGAGACGCCCAGTAACAAAATGGCGATGACGACAGATTGAAAGAGCGGTGTTGTAAAACGAGATGATGTGATGGCGTAGATGGACGTTCCCCTTGCGACCCACTAGAAAATATCTACGCAGCCGAAATTTATTAATCTTCTAAAACTGACCCAAAGGGGCGTATGGGTGAACTATACATCCGCCATATTGCGCTTACAATCACCATAAATAACCACACAAAAAATAACATAATTATCCCTATAGAATCCCTAACATCTCAATCACTACGCTCCATAAATTTGACTATAGACGGATCATGTTATGACAGAGAGCGGTAACGGCTTCTATTAAATAGCCCTCCATGACTTGCTGTGCACCACCTAATCTAACTACAATACGCATCTCCACAAACCTAATCGGAAATAACCCTAAATTCATATGTTCAGCCTAGAAAAACTGGCCGACTCTCTTGATCAGCTCAACGAATATGTTGGCCGTGCGGTCTCTTGGCTCACCTTACTGATGGTGCTAACCACCTTTGCGGTAGTGGTGCTACGTTATCTATTCAATATTGGCTGGATCTCAGCGCAAGAGTCCATCATCTACATGCATGCATTAGTCTTCATGCTGGGAGCCTCTTACACCCTGCGCCACGATGGTCACGTCCGCGTTGATATCATCTACCGTAAGCTTAGCCCCAGAGGGCGTGCATGGGTCGACCTGTTTGGCAATCTACTGCTTCTATTCCCCGTCTGCCTCTTTATTATTTGGGTCAGTTGGGACTATGTCGCCAACTCCTGGGGGCTCCTGGAGGGATCCCGAGAGGCCGGCGGTCTACCTGGCGTGTTTTTGCTTAAGAGCGCCATTCCATTGATGGCTCTCTTGCTACTATTGCAGGGCGTGGCCAATGCCAGTCGTAATCTATTACTACTGCGCTCAACATCTTCAGAGCAGGAGAAGCCATCATCATGACTGAATTGATGCCGCTACTGCTGTTCCTCACCGTCTGTGTTGTGTTGCTGGCCGGTTTCCCTGTCGCCTTCTCCCTTGCGGGCTCGGCACTCGCCTTTGCCGCGCTCGGTGAAGCCTTTCAATTGTTCGACCCCGCCTTTCTTGAAGCATTGCCAAATCGTCTGTATGGCATCATGACCAATGAGACTCTCATCGCCGTACCGCTATTTGTCTTCATGGGCGTAATGCTAGAACGCTCACGGGTCGCAGAGAGCCTGCTTGATACAATGGCTCTACTATTTGGCTCATCTCCTGGAGGTCTCGGCATTTCGGTCACGATTGTCGGAATGTTACTTGCTGCCAGCACAGGAATTGTTGGTGCTACCGTTGTCACGATGGGGCTGCTCTCTCTACCCACCATGCTACGCCGTGGTTACAGTCCGGCTCTGGCCACTGGCACTATCTGTGCATCTGGAACACTGGGGCAGATCATCCCGCCATCCATTATCTTGATCCTCCTGGGTGATGTACTCTCATCTGCCTATCAACAGGCACAACTGGATATGGGTATATGGTCTCCCGAAACAATTTCGGTGGCAGATCTGTTTGTTGGCGCACTCATTCCCGGCCTAATGCTTGTCGGGCTCTACATTATCTATCTGCTGATTGTTGCCAAGCTAAATCCTGAAAGCTGCCCGGCTATTCCAGCTGAAGAGCGTAATATCAATAGAGGTGAGTTGGCGATCAGAGTATTTAAGGTTCTATTACCTCCTCTGCTATTAATCCTCGCCGTACTCGGCTCCATTATCATGGGGTTGGCAACACCGACAGAGGCTGCATCCGTTGGCGCACTGGGGGCAATCACACTTGCATTCTCACAGAGGCAGTTAAATTTAGAACGCATGCGAGAGGTCGTTCAGTCGACCACGCGTGTCACTAGCATGGTCTTTGTTATATTTATTGGCGCCTCTCTTTTTTCACTGGTTTTCCGTGGTTTTGGCGGTGATGACGTCGTCGAAGAGCTTCTCACCGATCTACCTGGAGGCGTCATCGGAGCCATGCTCGTAGTAATGTTGGTGATGTTCGTACTCGGATTTATTCTCGATTTTATTGAGATCACCTTTGTTGTTATCCCTATCGTAGCGCCAATACTCTTAACCATGGGACTCGACCCCATCTGGCTCGGTATTATGATGGCTATTAACCTCCAGACATCATTCCTTACCCCACCATTTGGGTTTGCCCTGTTCTACCTGAGAGGCGTTGCTCCCAAAGAGGTGACGACCACCGACATCTATCGTGGCGTTGCCCCCTTTATTGTCATTCAGCTATTTGGCCTGGGAATTCTTGCATACTGGCCCCATCTGGCAACTTGGCTACCCAGCATCATATTTGCCGACTAGATTGACTGTCGAGCCAATAATTTTATTGGCTCGATTAACACCCCCTCTACACACAGATAAACCACAATGAAGACCTCTCCTTACCTTTTACTCACACTGACATCTCTCTTTTGGGCAGGTAATTTTGTCATCGCCCGTGCAGTACACGCCGATATCCCACCAATAAGCCTTGCCTTCTGGCGTTGGACCATCGCTTTGATGATCTTATTGCCCTTTGTCACCCGCCATATCATCAGTCAGCGCACTTTATTACTACAGAACTGGAAGCGTATCGTACTGCTCTCTATGCTCGGTGTAGCTGGCTTCAATACCTTTATCTATCTCGGTGTACAGTACACCAGTGCCACCAATGCACTCCTACTAAACTCCTTTATTCCCATGCTGACGATCATCATCACCTGGTTATTTCAGGGGCAGCATCTCTCAATGAAACAGATATTTGGGGTCATTATCTCAATTTTTGGCGTAGCCACCATCATCAGCCGAGGAGATATCAACCTGCTCAGTTCAATGGAATTAAATTACGGCGATATGTTGGTTATGGTGGCCGTCATCTTTTGGGCGATCTACACCACTGTGTTAAAGGGACTGCCACATGAAATTAATCGTCTAGGATTTATGGGGGTGATTGCCCTGCTTGGTGTGCTCATGCTCACTCCCTTCTATCTATGGGAGCTCTCTCTCGACTCTCATACAGAACTCACTTCCTCAACCCTGCTGACCTTTGCCTACGTCGGTCTATTTCCCTCTGTACTGGCCATGTTATTTTACAATCGTGGTGTTGTTGAGGTGGGCCCAGCTAAAGCAAGCCTCTTTATCCATCTAATGCCCGTGTTTGGTACGGTGATGTCAATTCTGTTTCTTAATGAGATCGTGCAATCATTTCACCTCATCGGTATCGGCCTAATCTTTACCGGTATCTACTTCTCACTCATTCGCTCTTAACTCTGGTCTTCATTCATAGCCCCTACCCTGTGCGATTGAGCAGACACAAAAAAGGCGGCCGAAGCCGCCTTTAACTTTTTAGGCTATCGCCTTAAAGCGCTAGCATTAAGATAGGCGCGCTCCGAAATATCATGCCAGGCCATAGCCTGATCACGGAATTTCTTGAACGACAGATAGATTTTTTCTGACATCGGATCTTTATTAGCAATCTCTGCCACAACTTTATCAGAAGTTTCGTGCAGACCTTTAAGAACATCATCTGGGAAACGACGTAGTTTCACATGGTGCTTATTGACCAAGGTCTGTAGCGCTTCATTATTGCGTGCAGTAAATTCTGCAAGCATATCCTGATTAGCAACACGACAAGCATTGATTACAATATCTTGAAGATCTTGAGGTAGCGCATGAAGTGCTTTGGTATTTACGAAGCACTCAAGAGTTGTACCGGGCTCATGC
>JAOTST010000102.1 GCA_029864785.1 Chromatiales bacterium
CTGGGCATGAAAAACTCGCAATATACCGGTGGCGAGATCCCAGGCCATCACACCACGGCAGATGCCTTCATCATCCATAATCAGATCGGTCGCGAAGTGTTCAATATAGAACTTGGCATCGCGCTTGAGTGCCTGTTGATAGAGAGTATGAAGAATGGCATGGCCCGTTCTATCAGCGGCGGCGCAGGTTCGTACGGCAACCCCTTCACCAAAGTTGGTTGTCATGCCACCAAATGGGCGCTGATAGATCTTGCCATCTTCGGTTCGAGAGAACGGTACCCCTTGATGCTCTAATTCAAGCACTGAGGCGGCGGCTTCACGACACATATATTCAATGGCATCTTGATCGCCAAGCCAATCAGATCCTTTTACGGTGTCGTACATATGCCACTGCCAGTGATCCTCACCCATGTTGGAGAGAGACGCCGATATCCCACCCTGAGCAGCTACGGTATGGCTTCGGGTTGGGAAAATTTTGGTAATACAGGCGGTAGAGAGCCCTTTATCAGCCATACCAAAGGTGGCACGCAGACCCGCCCCTCCGGCACCAACCACAATCACATCATAGGTATGGTGTTCAATGGTGTATTCACTCATGTTCAGAGAGTCTCCAGTGCGATCTTGACGATGGCGATCAGGCTAAGGGCGGTAGCGATAAATAATACGATGCGTATTACGGTAAAAAATTGGGTAAAGAGCGGTTCACTGACGTAATCCTCTAGCACCACCTGCATTCCCAGAATGGCGTGGTGGGCGCTTAGGCTAACAAACAGTATCAGTAATCCAATGGTCAGCGGTGTAGAGATCCACTGGTGAACCGTGGTGTAGTCGGCATGTGCTAGTGAGGCGATCGACATAATGAACCAGAGCGTTAGTGGAATAAGAGCGATAGCACTGAGACGCTGCATCTTCCAGTGGAGTGAGGCGCTGGGCATTAAACGATACTCCACAGGAGCAGGGTGAAAATGAGTGAGCTGACGATGACGACCGTTCCACTAAGGTAGGTCGCCTTTAGGCTAAACCCGATGCCTAGATCCCAGCTAAGATGGCGGATTCCGTTGCTCAGGTGATAGATGGCCGCCCAGCTCCAGCAAAAGAGCAGTATGCGGCCTATCCAAGAGCTAAATAGAGCATAGGCGCTATCAAAGTAGTCGGGGCCAGCCATTGTCGCTACCAACCAGTAACTTATCAGCAAGGTGCCCGCAGCCAGTGCCACCCCCGTTGAACGGTGGAGTATGGACAAAATGGAGGTTAACTGCGGTTTGTAGACGGTAAGGTGCGGTGAAAGCGGTTTTGATCTCCCGTTAGAGTGATTGGCATCTGTTGAATCGAACATGTGGATATTCTAATAATTTATCAAGTTGTCGACAATAATAGCGATTACTGAGAAATATTCAACGCTATGTGTTGACAATTAGGGGGTATTTGTCAAAATGTGTCGACAAAATAGCAATATGCAAAAAAGACCAAATGGGAGGAATCTTCATAAAAGATAGGTTCTCTTTGGTTTGAATCAAACAGTTCTGCCTACTTGGAACCTTTTTATGCGCGATATGAATAAATTTCTCCTAGATGCGGCGTCTTATCGAATGACTCTACCGCATCGAACTTCTGCAATCCACGATTATATATAAAGGTTAATGCATGCATTCCAATAGCCAACTGGTCATTATCGGCGGCGGCATCTCTGGGACGGCGCTGCTCTATACCGCAGCACGGTACTCTGGATTAAAAAAGATCACTCTTTTAGAGAAGTACGATGATCTGGCATCGGTTAATTCACACGCCCGAAATAATAGCCAAACCCTTCATCGCGGTGATATTGAAACAAACTACACTCTGGACAAGGCGCTCTATGTTAAGCAGGCCGTTGATATGGTGGTCAACTATGCAAAATCTCAAAAGGGTGCGCCACTGGTTCATCGCTACTCCAAGATCGCCCTTGGAGTAGGTGAACAGGAGATTGATTTTATTCGTAAGCGTTTTGAACAGTTTGCTCCTCACTATCCGGGGATGGAGCTGTTTGAAGCATCTGCTATTGCTGCAATTGAACCCAATGTTGCTCTAATGGCTGATGGGCGTCCGCGTAAAGAGCCTATTATAGCTATGGGCAGTCGCAGTGAATATGTGGCCTGTGATTTTGCAGAGTTGTCGCGTTCGTTTGTTGAGTCGGCTCTGGCAGAGCAGGGCTGTGATATTGAACTGAATTTAGGCACATACGTTCAGAAAATCGAAGAAAATAGCGCTTCTGGCGGTTTTCGTATCGAGACAAATAAAGGGACTATTGAGGCAGAAAGTGTCGTTGCCTGTGCTGGAGGACATAGTTTGTTGATGGCCCACCAAATGGGTTATGGCAAAAACTATTCGGTATTGCCGATGGGCGGTAGCTTCTATTTCACGCCAAATATGTTGAAAGGAAAGGTCTATACCGTTCAAAATGATAATCTCCCGTTTGCTGCTGTGCATGGAGATCCCGATCTTGGGGTTGAAGGAAAAACACGCTTCGGACCAACAGCTCTTGCCCTGCCAATGCTGGAACGTCATCAATACAAAAGTATTGTCGATTTTATCAAGGTGTTTCGTTTTGATCGGGATGTTATGGCGGTTGTTATCAACCTGTTAAAAGTGGGTGACATTCGTAACTATTTTTTAAAGAATCTACTTTATGAGGTGCCTGTTTTGCAGCGCTACCTCTTTATGAAAGAGGTGCAAAAAATTGTTCCTTCGTTAAGGTTTAAAGATGTTCGATACGCCAATCGTTTTGGAGGTATTCGACCTCAGCTTATCGACAAGGCACAGCGTAAGCTAATACTCGGTGAGGCGAAGATCTCCCCTGGGAATGGTATTATCTTTAATATGACCCCATCCCCAGGGGCTACCAGCTGTTTGCAGAATGCCGCAAAAGATGTGCAGTCAATTTGTGAACACCTAGGAGTAAATTTTGATAAGGAGCGTCATGTTGATGAGTTGGCTTATGATTTTACACGTTCCTCTTCAACGGCTGTTCATGAAGAGAAGGTTTAGTTGAGTTAGAACATGCAATCTTTAATGACCCAATATCTGGAACAGGTGGCGCAGCATAAAATTGTTATGGATGACGCGCAGATTAAAGTAATCGATCAACTGCAGCAGGCGCTTGAACGTTTACAGAAAGGAAATTGGCGTCCATCGTTCATGAAAAATCAGCGCGGTATTTTTCTGTGGGGAAATGTGGGTGTTGGTAAAAGCTGGCTGATGAATCAGTTTTATAAAATGGCCCCTCAAAAAAATAAGCGTCGTTATCACTACCATGAGTTCATGGAGATGATTCATCGCAGAATGGTTAAGCATAAGAGTCAGGTTAATCCGCTGATGCGAATTGCTGATGAAATTTCCAGAGATGCTCCGCTACTTTGTATTGATGAAATTCATGTTAATGAAATTACTGACGCCATGTTGCTCTATGGAATTCTGCAAGGAATATTTAAAAAAGGGGTTATGCTCGTCACCACCTCCAATTATTCACCTGATACTTTGTATGAAGATGGTTATCACCAGGATATGTTTCTTCCTGCCATTAAATTGCTTAAAAAATATACTGAAGTAGTTGAGATAGAGAGCTGTATTGATTATCGAATCCAAAATAGCGCAACCTCATCAAGTCGGCGCTCAAAAAATATTAACGATTCAGATCTTGAAAATATATTTATACGTTTGACAGCAGGGCCTATATGGGGAAAAGATGAAATCATCGTCAACTGTCGTCCTCTGCCGGTGATTAAAGTTGCTGATGGTATTGTTTGGCTGGATTATGGTGTTATTTGCAGCAATCCAAGAGCGACCCGTGATTACATTGAGATAGCCAAAATGTTTGGGGCGGTGATTATCTCAAATATGGATTTTCAAACCATAGAGAACAGATCGATGGCTCAGCGTTTTATCCACTTTGTCGATGAACTTTATGATCATCAGGTCATGTTAGTGCTTTCATCATTTGAAACGTTTGTTCGCGTCTATCAAAGCGAAATAACGAAAGTTCAGTATGCACGCACAATTAGTCGTCTTTATGAGATGCAGGGGTTAATGGTTCAGCAAGGGTATATTCCTGCCGAATGATTTATGGGCGAATTAGCCTAATGTAATATTTAATCAAGAGAACGTTTAAATCATGCTTAATCAATATTATTCAGAAACCACTATTCGTAAAGAAAAGGGGGTTCCTCCACTTCCATTGACGGCGGATCAAGTCTCTTCGTTGGTTACCCTGTTAACATCCTCCTCTATTGAGGATGGGGAGAAACTGTTGGATTTATTAGCTCATCAAGTGCCTGCTGGAGTGGATTTGGCAGCACAAGTGAAGGCTCAATTTCTGACGGAAATTGTTACTGGTACGAAACAGTCACCAATACTTACACCACTACAAGCGGTTGATCTTTTGGGAACCATGCGGGGTGGCTTTAATGTTGAGCCACTCATTTCTGCTCTGGATGCAAATGAACAAATAGCTGCTGCGGCAACTGCTGCGTTATCAAAAACGCTGCTGATATTTGATGCCTTTTACGAAGTTATTAAAAAGATGAAAGAAGGCAATCAGTATGCTAAAACAGTGGTGCAATCATGGGCGGAAGGGGAGTGGTTTACAGCAAGGGAACCGCTGGCAGAAAAGATAACTCTAACCATATTTAAGGTTCCTGGTGAGACTAATACAGACGACCTGTCACCTGCGCAAGATGCATGGTCACGCCCGGATATTCCTCTTCACGCTAAGGCAATGTTAAAAATGCCTCGTTCAGGGTTGACCAAACAACCGTTGGCAAAGATTGAGGAGCTTAAAAAAAATGGTTTCCCTGTTGCCTATGTTGGTGATGTTGTCGGTACAGGATCTTCACGCAAGTCTGCAACTAACTCACTGCTCTGGCACATTGGTAATGATATTCCATATATTCCAAATAAGCGTGATGGAGGGTATTGTTTTGGTAGCAAGATAGCCCCCATCTTTTTTAACACCATGGAAGATGCTGGAGCCTTGCCTATTGAGATGGATGTATCTTCACTTGAGATGGGTGATGTGGTCGATCTATACCCGCTTACTGGATTGGTGAAGCGGCATGGCACTGATCAACTGATTACAACGTTTAAGTTAAATACTGAGGTATTAAAAGATGAGCTTCAGGCCGGCGGAAGAATCCCCCTTATCATCGGTCGCAAGTTAACGGATCGTGCACGTCATGCTTTGGGACTTGAGGCAAGTTCTTTGTTTCGTTTGCCGGAAACAGCAGAGCCGAGTGAGCATGGTTATACATTAGCCCAAAAAATAGTCGGAAAAGCATGTGGGAAGACGGGAGTGCGTCCGGGAGAGTATTGTGAACCGGAGATGTCGACTGTAGGCTCTCAGGATACCACCGGCCCGATGACTCGTGATGAGTTGAAAGATTTGGCCTGCCTTGAATATTCAGCTGACTTGGTAATGCAGTCCTTTTGTCACACCGCAGCATATCCTCGTCAGGTTGATATCAATACCCATGAGACGCTACCTGAATTCATGACTGATCGTGGTGGAGTCTCATTACAGCCTGGTGATGGTGTCATCCACTCATGGATGAACCGAATGTTGTTGCCCGATGCCGTTGGCACTGGCGGTGATTCCCATACCCGTTTTCCGCTGGGAATATCTTTTCCTGCGGGATCAGGGTTGGTCGCTTTCGCTGCAGCAACAGGAACCATGCCTTTGGATATGCCTGAGTCGGTATTGGTTCGTTTTAGTGGTGATATTCAGCCCGGTATAACGCTTCGCGATCTGGTTCACGCCATTCCCTATATTGCCATTCAGCAGGGACTATTAACGGTTGAAAAAACGGATAAGAAAAATATTTTTTCAGGGCGTATCCTGGAAATTGAAGGGCTAGATAATTTAACCGTAGAGCAAGCATTTGAGTTAACTGACGCCTCTGCGGAGCGCTCAGCAGCAGCCTGCACGATTAGTATGAATAAGGAGTCGGTTACCGACTATCTCCGTTCAAATGTTGCGCTATTGAAAGCTATGATTAAGCAAGAATATCAGAGTCGTCAAACAATCGAACGACGTATCGATAAAATGGAACAGTGGTTAG
>JAOTST010000103.1 GCA_029864785.1 Chromatiales bacterium
CTCCCGAAGTGCCGCCCACGCCGAGCTTAGACGGATTATTAAGTCGACCTATACCGACGTAGCGCTCAATTCTGAAAAGATCGCCGCATGGCAGGAGGTCTCCCAACAACTGAGCAACCCCGCCTACTACAACTACTGGCGCAATCGCCGTGCGATGACCGCCGGACTCACCCCTCCTTATGTGGTCGATCTTGCCGTCTACGATCGCAACGGCCATATCCTTGCGCATCAAGATGGATCAATCTTGCCTGAAACTATCACAGTAAAGAGTGAAAGTGCCTTCTATCGCATTCATGATAAAGAGCTGGATTTAATCTTTACCACCCCCGTTACCGATGCAGGCAACCCTTCCAACACCATCGGCTACATTGCCACCCATAACCACCTTCTGAACAAAATTGGCTCAGAGGATACCTTTCAACTGATCGATCCCGAATCCATTAATTTCGACACTGTGAGCCCGAAAAACCTCTCGCTCGATGAGCTATTGAACCAAATCAAATTTAGCCTAAAACCCGACCCCGGTATGGCGCTTGTTCTCATCGGTATGAAAAAAGCGATCTTCAATCTAGGTCTTATTATCGCCTTAGTCGTGATGCTGCTCTACCCAATGGTGGCCTATCTAATCGCCCGACCCCTTCGACAGCTTAATCAACATATTGATCGCCTCAAAGAGAGCCCCAAATCGTTGACCTTAGAGTCATACGGGAATCGCATGCCCATTGCGGAGCTTGAGCGAATTCGTCTCTCTCTCAATGAGTATCACATTCAACTCTACGATGCCCACGGCATTCTTGATGAGAAGAATAAAAAGCTCAAAACGATGGCCTATCATGACGCCCTGACCGGTGTGATGAATCGCCGTGCCTTTGATGAGCAGTGGCACAACATCGCCTCTCTTGGCAGTAATCGCTCTCTGGGGATCTGTCTCGCGATATTTGATCTCAACCGTTTTAAACCGATCAACGATACCTACGGCCACGAGGTTGGCGATCAGGTTCTCAAACTTGTCGCTCAACTATTAAAACGATCCCTGCGCGAAGGCGAGTCTCTCTATCGCCTTGGTGGCGATGAGTTTGCCGCCATCTTCTTCAACTCCGACAAAGAGACCGCCGAATCGATAGCGACACGTTGCAACGAGGCCATTATTCTCTATCCGTTTACCGATATCGGTGTTCAGGAGCCGGTGCGTATTAGCATCGGTCTAGCTCACGCCAACGGCGATGAACCTGAGCTCCTCAAGGTACTTCAATGGCGCGCCGACATGGCGATGTACTCCGCCAAACAACCGGGACAGGCGCAGATCGCCTTCTATAACGACGAGATGGAGGCCAACTCATCGAAGCTGCTATCGAACTGGGTCAACAACGCGGTCTATGAAGCCATCGAGCAGGGGCACGGTCTGGAGATGCACTACCAGCCCATTATTAATCTTGAGAATGATCATATCGATTACTACGAAGCACTGGTTCGTATCCGGCGTGATAACGAGATGATCACCCCCGATCACATCTTCAAATTGGTGGAGACCCACCGCCTTGAGGTGGAGATGGATCAAGCGATCATCAAACAGATTCTTCACGACCTGAACCGTGGGGCCATACCTGAAGGTAGCGGTGTCTCGATCAATATCTCCGGGCCATCAATTATCAAACCGGAAGTAGTTGAGTGGCTAACCCCCTTTATCCCATTTATTAAGCGCTACAAACTGGTTATTGAGGTCACAGAGACCTCATTGATCACTCAAATAGAGGCTGCATCACGGCATCTTAATCAACTCCGTGAAGCCAATTTTCTCGTCGCCCTTGATGATTTTGGCAGTGGCTACTCATCAATCTGTTACCTTGCCAAGATGCCAGTCGATATCGTCAAGTTCGATATCTCCCTCATTCGCGGCCTCAAAGATGATCAACAATCGACCATCATCACCCATCTCGCAACGATGATTCGTGATGCCGGTTATCAGCTCGTGGCCGAAGGGATAGAGTCGGAAGATCTCTCAGAGCAGGTCAAACAGATCGGCTTCAACTATGGTCAAGGCTATCTCTACGGCAAACCAAAACTGCTGAATTAATCTCTCCGCTCCCCTTACTGATTGCTGATGTTCAATTGGACAATTGGGCGATGTCTCTTCCATCCTCACCGCAATAGCCCTATCCTAGGCAGACTTTAAGGAGCCCACACCGATGATCCAGAAACTTGATGCGTTAAGCCGCCAAATCAATGACCTGTTACCCCGCGATTTCAACCTGCTCAAAGATGATATTAAAGAGCAGATCCGCGCACTCATCCACGACAGCTTTCGCAATATGGATCTGGTCACCCGCGAAGAGTTTGAGATCCAGAGCCGAGTGCTTGCTCGCACCCGTGAAAAGCTTGAAGCGCTAGAAAAAACCGTAACCCGGCTTGAGCAGGTGCATAGCAGCACTAAAAAGTGACATTAACCGCTCTGCACTTAAATAACTGCTAAACATAGCGGTTATTTTTTGCTAAAATTAGCGGAGGAACTAAAGGGATTCGGGTCATGAATACATGACAAAAGATAACGGAAAAGTCCGCATCGAGATCAAAGATGGCGTCCCCATCATCGATGTCTACCATAACGGCGAGATAGAGCTCGCTGACGTGGTCTGGATCAACCACCTCCTGCTTAATGAGATAGACCCTCCCCTGCAACTTCCCGCAGATATTATTGTGGATCGCACCGGCAGCTACTCCCTTTCAGAAGATGCCTATATGATGATGAAAGAGTTGATGAGCGCATCAGGCCGTGTGGCCTATGTCGTCCACTCAAAAAGCCAGGAGGTCATGGTCAATCTTGCCGCAAACAGTTATCTCGCAAATAAAAAGGTCTGCCAATTTAACTCTATTGAAGAGGCCTTTGCGTGGCTTCAAGAGAGCATCTAGCTCACTACCTAGCATCGACCAAAAAACACCATAAACGATTCCCAGGGAGGGAACCCATGCCTTTAGCCACCCTCTATACCCGTGCCACCGGACTAGATGCTCCGGCGGTCACCATAGAGGTGCATCTGGCCAATGGACTCCCCGCACTCACAATAGTTGGTCTCCCCGAGACTGCTGTAAAAGAGAGTAAAGATCGGGTTCGGGCAGCCATATTGAATAGTGAATTTGAGTTCCCCTCACGCCGAATTACCGTCAACCTTGCTCCTGCCGACCTCCCCAAAGATGGTGGCCGTTTTGATCTACCCATCGCCCTCGGCATTCTTGCTGCATCGGAGCAGATCCCTATGGATGCTCTTGACCAATATGAGTTTGCCGGTGAACTGGCCCTAAGTGGCGAACTCCGCCCCATTCGGGGAGCCCTCCCATTGACAATCCAAGCGGCAAAAACAGGACGTCATATCGTTGTACCCAAAGAGTCTGCCGCAGAAGCTGCACTAGCGCGCTCTGCCACCGTCCTCGCCGCATCTCATCTACTGGAGGTGTGCGCTCATCTGCATGGGCACCACCTCATCGAGCCCTTTGAAAATAATATCGACCCGAGCCCCTCAAAAGAGTCCTTCACACCGCTAGATGATGAGATCGATATGGCCGATGTACGCGGCCAACATCAGGCGCGTCGAGCCCTGGAGCTCGCTGCCACTGGCGGGCATAATCTGCTATTTTACGGCCCGCCAGGCACCGGCAAGACCATGCTGGCTCGTCGCCTTGCGACCATTCTCCCAAGGATGAGTGATACCGAATCAACAGAGACCGCAGCGGTCTACTCCATCAGCAATCGGGGCTTTTCAGTTGACCAGTGGGGCAAACGCCCTTTCCGAAATCCGCACCACTCTGCATCCAGTGTGGCGTTAGTCGGCGGAGGCAATCCACCAAAGCCAGGCGAAGTGTCTCTGGCTCACAACGGCGTGCTTTTCCTTGATGAGTTACCCGAGTTTGATCGCAAGGTTTTAGAGGTATTACGCGAACCCTTGGAGGCCGGTGAGATTAGTATCGCTCGCGCCTCTCATCAGGCCGACTTTCCTGCTCGTTTCCAATTGATTGCGGCGATGAACCCCTGCCCCTGCGGTTATCTGGGTCACCCCAATGGCAAGTGTCGTTGCACCTCTGAGCAGGTGGGTCGCTACCGTAGTCGCATCTCAGGTCCGCTGCTGGATCGTATCGATATGCAGGTAGAAGTTCCCCCACTTCCACAACAAGAGCTTCACGAAAAACGCGCCGATATTGAGTCCAGTGCCACAATAAACCAACGCGTAGTTAAGGCTCGTCAACAGCAGTTAGAGCGCCAAAATAGACCCAATGCCCAATTGAACAACCGTGAGATCGAAAAACACTGCAGCCTCAGCGATGAGTGTCAGCAGTTGATGACCCAAGCCGTCGCACATCTGGGGCTATCGGCACGCGCGCATCATCGTATCCGCCGTGTTGCTCGAACCATCGCCGATCTCGCCCAGAGTCAATCCATTGAAGTGGCGCATCTCTCCGAGGCCATTAGTTATCGACGCTTCGATAAGGGCTAAAAATTGTTACTCATCATGGTGACCACGCTTACTCATCGCCAGTAAACTCTTAACCACCTCTCGTGACAACCGTGCATACTCTCCGTCAAGAATCGCCTGTGCCTGCGCCATCTCACCATGCTGGGCATGGCGTACCGCCTCGCCCGCTACGGTATGAAACTCTCGATGAAAATTTCTGAGTCGTGAAAGGGCGTAGGTGTGTCCCAACCTTTTATCCATCGCACTGATCCAGCGTCCAAGCTCACACTGATCCTCACTTGAAACCTCATGGAGGTTAAAATGCCCAACCCTCTTTCCATCAATCATACCCTTAATGCGAACCTTCCAATCGGTATGATCTTGAATGGCCTTCATGTAGATATTCATCGTGCTACAGCAAATCTTTGCATCTAATCTCTAATCCAAAAGGTGGTAAATAATTTTGGTTACCACCGCGAACGATACTCATCCAGCATCCCCCCCAGCTTCTCAACCAATTGCTCATGTGGATCGCTAAATTCATAGAGCACAAGAATATTTTCTTCCGCTGCCTCCCTTGGCCGCTCAGCCCTAACAAGCAGGCTCTCCAAATCAAACTTGAAAGAGTCGATGTAGAGATGAATTATCGCTTTATCTCCGATGATCATCGACTCTGCGTAAGATTTATCCAGACAGATGTGGACGTAGTCGAGCGAAAAATCGATCAGTAGACCCTCTATTTTCCCAGCACGCTCGGTATTAAAGGTGATGTTAATCGGTTGATCGGGGCAGAGCCTGTTCTTACGTCGGCGATCCTGTCTAGCCACAACAAGGCCTACTTTGCTGATGAGCCCCTTCTTAAGAAAAGGCTTTGCCAGGAAAGCGCTCGCCCCATGACGGGTGGCCGTAGCAATAACCACATCGGTGTCCAGTTCTGACATTACGACCAGCGGGGTGCAGCCATTTTTTCTATCACTACGTATTGCATCAACAAACTTTGTGCCTGCCCTCTGCCAATCGACAAAGATAATATCGAACTTAATCTGTGAATCGAGAATAGACTCAGCCGCTGCTCGATTATCAACATGGAGAATATGTGTTGTACTCAACTCCTTGCTGATCACCGGTACCATCTCATCGAAGATCTCTTTCGAATCAAATATCAGAATAACTGGTTCATGTTTCATAAAGATCCCTCTGCAATAAATCAGGCCCACACAGCTTAATTATAGCGCATCTAATGAACATACAAGCATACGCTAAATTGGCCTCTACCAGCACGGCTCATTTAATTCATTAGTCGCAAATCAACCGTTGTCTGCTTACAATACGCCCCTCTTTTATGATGACCCCTTTTACGGAGAGCCATGTCCCTCAACCCCCGTCAAGATGAGGCGATGCGCTACATCGATGGACCACTGCTGGTTCTCGCTGGCGCAGGTAGTGGCAAAACGCGGGTAATCACCCGCAAGATTGCCCACCTGATCCAAAATTGCGGTGTCGCCCCCCATCAGATCACCGCCGTCACCTTTACCAATAAGGCGGCGCGTGAGATGAAGCAGCGGGTTGGCGAACTCATCAAAGGCAAAGAGGGTCGTGGTCTGCGCGTCTCCACCTTTCAC
>JAOTST010000104.1 GCA_029864785.1 Chromatiales bacterium
AATATTACACGCCCTACATCAATGAGTTCATTTGAATATATATTGAGAACAGGTTATCTCCTTAGGCTGTCCTTCACACTGTAGTAGCCAAAGTTCCATCTCCAATTAAACAGAATCAATATCAATCCAATAGATTCATTGATGACATTACGCTAATATTGAATCCATTGTTCATGTTGTTCATGCATAAAAAGTACTTAGGTACCAGTAGATTAAAATTAGTGCATGATTAACCCCATGAGTAGCCTACTAATCATCAATAAAATTGGAGTTCGAGACGATGTCATCAAAATACCAAAGTCTCTCATATATCAATATTGAGAGTGATACCACCTACCTGCGTCCTGCACAAAATTTTGTAGAGAACGTAACCGCAGAGAGCCCTGCCATTGATGTGATGACCGATTTTACGAAGGTGGCCGCGATCATCATGGGGCCCTGTAGCACGTTGGATGCTGCTGAAAAGCGAATGACTGCCAGTGGTGTTCGTCTACTTTTGGTCGTTGATCAGTCGAACCACCTTTTAGGGCTCATTACCCTGACCGATCTGCAAGGCTCAAAGCCGATGAAGTATATGCAGGAGGCTGGGGGGACTCGTGAAGATATCTTTTTAAGAGATATCATGACCAAGAGTAATCAAATCGATGCACTGCCTATGAAGGCGGTCGAGCTTTCGCGTGTGGGTGACATTATAGCAACCATGAAACAGTCAAATCGCCAACATGCATTAGTTGTCGATGATGAGAACAACCGCCAGGGAATTCGCGGCATATTCTCAACAAAGCAAATATCAATTCAGCTTGGTCTTGACTACAAAACAAAAGAGACCCGCGAGATCCTCGCGGATTTAGAGGCTGTATTATAAAGCTGGATTAAAAATCTAGTTTGATACCAATATGAAAATTATTGTCAACGTTGACCGTTGATCCAGGAAATTTTATATCAATTTGGCGATGCCCAATATAGGCATATGCTTGAGGGATCACCTGATAATCTGCCCGAATCATAAAGTCGGTGATGCCATCACTATTACCAAATGTTGTAATATCTGGCGCAAAATAGAAGTGAGCACTTAGGCCAACTCTATTCATTGGTGAAAATCTTGCCTTGCCACCCAGCGCAACCGCATTAATAGAGCTACCATTATAAAAGCGTCCGCCAAGACTGATATCAAAGGTTCCATTTTCACTCTGGTTTTTCCCAGCAACACTCAATCCAAGGTGGAGCAGAGGTCTTGTCGATTCTTTCATAAGAAATCCAGCTTCAACGCCCATGCCTTTAATCAGGATCGAGTCACCATTAGTATAATTAAATCCCATAGCCTTATTATGCAAATCTAGCTCAATACTTTTCCCCCAGGAAGCAGCAGAAACCATTAACAGCACAAAAAATGACGGTACGATATATCTCTTCATAATAATCCCTAGATTACCTATATATTAATTTTGAAAGATGCATTGTATGCCATCTACAAGGTGCATTAAATGGTTCGATGTGAACTATCGCAGAACCCCATATCAGCATACATTAAACAGCCTTACTTTAGCAGAATCTACTAATATCAGCACGATGCCCACCCTTATTTTGGAAGTTAGGCTTTCTTAAAGGCAAAAAAAACGGCCTCTACATCATAGAGGCCGCCCGTTTAGCGCATCAAAAATTAGCTAATTTTTGGATCAAGCTCACCCGATGCATAACGCTGGAACATAGTCTCCAGAGAAACTGGCTTAATCTTAGATGCCATGCCCGCTGAACCAAAGACTTCATAACGCGCCTTACAGATGTCGCTCATCGCATTGGTCGCCTCTTTGAGGAACTTGCGAGGGTCAAAGTTGCTTGGTGCATCGGTCAGGTGACGGCGAACAGCACCGGTAGAGGCCATACGCAGGTCGGTATCGATGTTAACTTTACGTACACCATTCTTGATGCCTTCAGCAATCTCTTCAACAGGTACGCCATAGGTTTGTCCCATGTCGCCACCGTAGTTGTTGATGATCTCCAGCCACTCCTGTGGAACAGAAGATGAACCGTGCATAACCAGGTGGGTATCGGGGATACGCTTATTGATTTCAACAATACGGTCGATACGCAGAACATCACCGGTAGGCTGCTTGGTGAACTTGTAAGCACCATGTGAGGTACCTATGGCGATTGCTAAGGCATCAACGTGAGTCTTTTTAACAAAATCAGCAGCCTCATCGGGATCAGTCAGCATCTGATCCATATCCAGCTTACCCACTGCACCAACACCATCCTCTTCACCGGCCTCACCAGTCTCAAGTGAACCGAGACAACCGAGCTCACCTTCGACAGAGACACCGCCAGCATGAGCCATATCAACAACTGTACGAGTCACGTTTACGTTGTACTCATAAGATGAAGGCGTCTTAGCGTCTTCCATCAATGAACCATCCATCATGACTGATGAGAAACCAGACTGGATTGAACGTAGGTTAACGGCTGCTGAAGAACCGTGATCCTGATGCATAACAACAGGAATGTGCGGATACTGCTCAATTGCAGCAAGAATGAGGTGACGCAGGAATGCCTCACCGGCATAGTTGCGAGCACCAGCTGATCCCTGAAGGATAACTGGGCTGTCAACTGCATCCGCAGCTTGCATGATGGCGTGAACCTGCTCCATGTTATTAACGTTAAACGCGGGCAGACCGTAGCTATTCTCAGCTGCATGATCCAGAAGTTGGCGTAATGATACTAGTGCCATGATGAACTCCTTACTATATAAAATTTAAAAATAAATCGGTTTTATGTCTATCTATATAACTGTGAGTCAGCTCTCGCAGAAAGTTGCACTCTCAACTAGCTCACCCACTTTCACAATCTTCATCGCATTGGTTCCTCCATTGATACCCATTAAATCTCCCTTGGTAATAATCACCAAATCACCGTCGCGAACCGCACCACGGCGACGTAGCTCATCAATCGCCTCACGATTGAGCAGCGCATGGTCAGCTGTCATTGTCGAATCAAAACTCACAGGATAGACCCCACGATAGAGCGTCACCTTGCGACGAGTTCCAACATGACGAGTCATCGCATAGATCGGAATTCCAGAGCTAATGCGTGACATCCACAGCGCTGTTGATCCTGATTCGGTAAGTGATGCTATCGCCTTTACCTGTAGATGATTGGCCGAGTACATTGCAGCCATCGCAATCGCCTCATCAATATGAGCAAATACGGTGTTAATTCGATGATCAGAACGTTTCGCCACATTCTGTTTTTCTGCTTCAATGCAGACCCGATCCATCGCTGCAATCGCTTTATCAGGATACTTACCCGCGGCAGTCTCAGCCGAGAGCATCACCGCATCGGTACCATCAAGTACCGCATTGGCTACATCAAAAACCTCGGCACGGGTCGGAATCTGATTCTCGATCATCGACTCCATCATTTGTGTCGCCGTAATAACCACTCTATTAAGACTACGTGCACGTTGAATGAGGTGTTTCTGAACGGGAGGAAGCGCAGCATCACCGATTTCAACCCCAAGATCTCCACGTGCCACCATAATGGCATCGGATGCTTCGATAATTTCATCGGCAACCTCTATCGCTTCCGCACGTTCGATCTTGGCAATAATCCCGCCTTTGCCGCCGGCTGCTTGCAACAGTGCTCTTGCCTCATGAATATCATCTGCCGTGCGGGGGAATGAGACGGCTAAATAGTCCGCTTCCATCTCTGCCGCTGTCTTAATATCTGCACGATCTTTCTCAGTCAGTGCTGGCGCAGAAAGCCCTCCACCCTGACGGTTAATACCCTTGCGATCAGAGAGAATCCCCCCAACCAAAACGCGACAGATCACTTCACTTCCCTGAACCTTATCAACCCAGAGCACCAGTCGGCCATCGTCAAGCATCAGCGTATCACCGCGCGAGACATCATCAGCCAGAGCCTTGTAGGAGGTAGATACACGATGTTCATCCCCCGCATCAGCAGGATGATTGATGTCAAGAATAAAGGTATCGCCTTCTTTTAGATCAACCTTGCCATTCTTAAACTTCTCAATACGAATTTTTGGACCTTGTAAATCTGCAAGAACACCAATCTGACGGCCATGTGCACGTGCACGATTACGCACCTTCTCTGCACGATCCATGTGCTCTTCTGCAGTACCGTGAGAGAAATTGATTCGAACAACATCAACCCCTTCTTCAATAATCTTATCCAACATAATTGGATCGTCGGTTGCAGGCCCTAGTGTTGCGATAATTTTAGTGCGTCTTTGCATATAGATTCGGCTTTTTATCTCTTTCTAGAAAACAGATTATAATCCTGGATTACTTGGCACGCTCTTCCAACATGGCAACTGCGGGTAGTGTCTTACCTTCAAGATACTCAAGGAAGGCGCCACCGGCAGTAGAGATGTAAGAGACCTTGTCATAGAGGTCATACTTCTGAATAGCGGCAATTGTATCGCCACCACCAGCGAGCGAGAAACCATCTGAGTTAGCTATCGCCATAGAAACAGTCTTGGTACCTTCACCAAACTGATCAAACTCAAATACGCCTACAGGGCCGTTCCAGACAATGGTACCGGCCTTGCTAATAATTTCAGCCAGCTCTTTGGCAGAGTCTGGACCAATATCAAAGATCATGTCGTCATCTTCAACATCGCCAGCCGCCTTAAGCGTTGCCTCTGCAGTCTCAGAGAACTCTTTGCCACAAACCACATCGGTCGCAATTGGGATGTTTGCTCCGCGGGCCTTCATCTTTTCAACGAGGGCCTTGGCAGTATCAACCAGATCATCTTCACAGAGAGACTTACCGACATTGTGACCCATTGCTTTAAGGAAGGTATTGGCGATACCTCCACCAACAACCAGTTGGTCAACCTTCTCAGAAAGAGCCTCAAGCACAGTCAGCTTGGTAGAAACTTTTGAACCACCCACAATAGCCACCATCGGGCGTGCCGGATTGGCTAGCGCCTTGGCTAGACTGTCCAGCTCATTGGCCAGTAGCAGACCGGCACAGGCAGTAGGAGCAAATTTGCCTGCACCGTGAGTAGAGGCCTGGGCGCGATGCGCTGTACCGAAGGCATCCATGACGAATACATCACAAAGAGCGGCGTACTTCTTGGCTAGCTCTTCGTTGTCTTTCTTCTCGCCAGCGTTGAAGCGAACATTCTCAAGCAGAACCACTTCACCTTCAGCAACCTCAAAACCACCATCGACATAATCTTTGATCAGGCGAATCTCTTTACCCAACTTTGCCGACATATCTTCAGCAATAGGCTGCATAGAGTTCTCAGCGTCAACCTCACCCTCGGTAGGACGACCACGGTGAGAGAAGACCATAACCTTGGCGCCCGCTTTAATGCAGTGCTCAATAGAGGGCATAGATGCGCTGATACGTGCATCTGAAGTTACTTTGCCATCTTTAACAGGTACGTTGAGGTCTGCACGAATCAGTACGCGCTTACCGGCAAGGTCAAGATCAGTCAGCTTGATGAAAGACATGGTGAAACTCCTAAAAATTTTCTAAAACTTTAAAAACGATTTGCCAAACCATCTAATAAGAAACTTTGGCAAATGGTTTTAGAAATTGAGAGGTGAGCAAACCTCACCTCCCAAATCTAAACCAATTAAGCGAGAGATTTTTTCTGCTAGCAAGGCGGCGGGCGGTTTTGAGCGCGGAGCGTACATACAGTACGTGAGCACTCAAAATTGCCCGCCAACGCCGCTAGCGGGAAAAAGATCCGCTTAATTTGCTGCTACGTGCTCTACAAAACGAAGCATGTTCGCTGTATAGCCATACTCATTGTCATACCATGAAACAACCTTCATGAAGGTTCCATCCAAGGCAATACCTGCACCGGCATCAAAGATTGAAGACTGACCGATACCACGGAAGTCGGTAGAGACAACTTTCTCATCGGTGTAACCGAGGGTGCCTTTCATTGCGCCTTCTGAAGCGGCCTTCATAGCAGCACAAACTTCTTCGTAGGTTGCATCTTTCTCAAGCTCAACAGTGCGGTCAACAACAGATACGTCTGAAGTAGGTACACGGAAAGCCATACCGGTCAGTTTGC
>JAOTST010000106.1 GCA_029864785.1 Chromatiales bacterium
ACTTGTAGCGTATCGTTATCTGGAAAAGCAAAATTGACCCATATATGATGACCATCAGGACGAGCCATTACAAATACAGGCTGTCCATGAACATCAATGCGCCCAATTTCACGCCAATTAATCGCATCCATTACAACGACCTGTTTACGACCTACGGCAGGAATAAAGGCAAGATTACCGGCCATCGCCCACCCTTCAAGATGCGGCATTTTATAAATAGGCATCTTCTTATTTCCACGACCATAATCAACTAAAATATGCTTTATCCCTTTTTCTGGATGCCATAGATCGAGCAATGCCAATCCATCTTCTCCATAAAGCCCCGCAATATAGTGACGCCCGTCGGGACTAATCAATGCATCATATGGCTGCAGGCCAATATCTTTAAACTTGGTTATTTTAGGTGATTGTGGAGAGCTCATATCAAGTATCCAGATCTGATTACCTTCATAGAGGCTGAATACAAATTTATTTCCTGGCGCATCGACCAAGCCAACTACTTTAGATTGCTTTCCCGTATCATCAAAAATGGCTGGAATATCTGCTATCAATTCAAGTGTATCTGCATTAAATACCTTTACTCCACCAGGACTATAATTGGACACGGCAACCATAGTTCCATCTTGAGATATCGCCCCACCAATACTATTGCCCGATTGCATAACTCTTTTAACAATCTTTTGGGTAAGCATATCGACCTTTGTCAGCCCACCATCACGACCAAAGATATAGGCATAATGTTCATCACGAGAATAGACCACGGAGGCATGAGAGAGGTCTCCGAATTGGTCAAGTGTTTTAATTTTAGTGTGATTTGTCGTCTCTATAATTGAGATCTCGCCCGCCGAGCGATCAATTATAAGCCCCATATCCCCCGTTGCTTTAAATTGACATTCATTCTGCGCCGTACTACTTAATGATGCGCATCCCGATAATAAAGCAACTAAAAATAAGGAGCCTGATAGTGCTCTTAGCAGAGCTTTCAACATCACCCTATCCCTCTGCGCAGTAACTTAACCAACCAATCAACCTCATCTTCACTAAAAAATTTACGCCATGGCGGCATAGGTGTTGGAGGACGACCATTGAGAATAGTCTGTTTTAGCACCTCGTTTGATTTATTTCTGAGACTTTCTGGCAGTAATGATGGGCCAAGACCTCCCTTCAGAGTCATTCCATGACATGCACCACAGTCTTGCTTTACTAAATGAATAAGTTCCTTCTGTCGTTCTAAAGAGGGTTCAGCTGATACCGAAGCGGTTACTGATGAAACCATAATTAAACCCATGGCAACCAGCACACTTCGATATAACGTCCTACTCAACAACATGAACCACTCCTGTCATTTCTGGATGAGGCCCGCAACGATATTCAAAACTGCCTACCTGATCAAAATGTCGTGAGTAGGCCTCATCAGGAAAGATATAGTCTGGTTCTGGATCACCATATTTTTCAAACCAGACACTGTGATATTGACGTTTTTCCCGATTAATCCAGTGAACACTCTCACCCCGTTTTATGGTTATCTCCTGTGGGATAAATTTCATTTTCTGAAGAGTTACAATAGAGCTTCCAGCAGGAAACTCTAAAGCCACGGCATTCATCACCTGAAATGAAATAACCAACAACGAGGCCAGTACTATTCTATGGATTACATTCAACATCTGCTGGTTAGCCTTCACCTGATAATCGTTATTTAAATTTTAAATTAATGTTTAATTGCATTAATTTCAGCCTCATCATTATCAAATCCCAACTTATACCCCACAGAGACATGATGATAGCGTGAATTGCTATAATCATCGTGAATTGCGAACCCGATGTTATAGGTCTGATCTAAGGCCATACTAATATCGCCTTTCTGATCGGAGAGCAGCTTACGTTTCATCTCAACAACCCATTGGCCATCTTTAAGGTGTGCATTGAACTCTGCACCTTGCCCACCTTCCATCACGCGGTCTGACAAAATATATCCATCCTCAACTACTTTTTCACCCGCTTTATAGCGGATAATATCCATAAAGTGACCGGCATCCAACTCGGTCTGAATCTCTTCATCACTATTGCGCTTATCCCATCCACCTAAAGGTTTTCCTCCACGACCTCTTACCTCGATCTTACTTCGACTCTCTTTAAGGTATTTGCTCACTTCTCCGCTTTCAGGAACATACGGCATATTATTGGCATCTGCATGACAAGTCGCCCAACAGCCTGCCCGATCGGAGTACTCCACATCATCGGTTGAAATCATCATTGCAAGCTTCATGGGATTTTTAGGATCCATTTTACCGCCATCGGCAAAAGGAACGGGGGCATGCTCACTGTCAGGCCAACTAAAGCGAAGGTAGAGATTTTCATCATCATGTGTAGCATTGATGGTGACAGGAATACTTCCTCGTTTTCCGGGAATGACCGTAGGCTCAACGCCCTCTTTGGCGCCCGTGACAATCTTCTCGCCAATCTCTGCAGTCTCTTCTACATGGCAATCAAAACAGCGGTCGCCTGCCTTAAATGGACGAGCTCCACCATGGTCTTTACCACGTAGAACCCACTCTAAAGAAGCTTGGCCTGGATAAAAGAGCGTAGCTAACATCTCTGATGAACCTCCCCAATTAACCATGCTATCGCCAGAATCTGCTGAATCGCCAGCCGGTGCAGATACCACCGCTTTGGTTGCGTGTTTTTCTGCTGATTGCTTGTCAATAAATGCCTGCCATTGTGGAGGCAGCTCTTTCATCGCCAGCGCTGGATCAGGTGCTGAAAGTTTATCTAGCTCTTCATCAGTGAGTTGATCATGAACCTTCTTATGAGCGATGCCCTTGTGACAATCAATACAGGTATTGCCTGCTCGCATTGCATTAATATGTTGCTTTCTTGCACGAGGCTTTTGCGTCTCTGGATTCATGGTTGTGAAGTCATGACAGTTTCGACACTCGCGAGAGTTAGTCGTTTTCATGGTATTCCAAACATGTTTTGCCAATGTTAATCGCTTTGCATCAAATTTTTCTGGCGTATCAATCGTTCCTAAAATTTTATGCAATACTTCATTAGATGCCTGTATTTTTCGTATTACTTTATGCCCCCATGTTTTTGGTACATGGCAGTCTGAACAGATAGCTCGCACACCAGCACGGTTATTGTAGTGAATCGTATGGGTATACTCCTGATAAACATTCTCTTCCATCTCATGGCAAGAGGTACAGAATGTTAAGGTATTGGTGACCTCCATGGCCGTGTTAAATCCTCCCCAAAAAATAATACCAATCAGCATAAATACCAATGCCACCCCCACAGAGGTTCCCAATATTATTTTACGTGAAAAAAAACCACCATTCATCAGATTGCTCCCAAGAAATTATTAGTTCTATTCTATTTAATGCTTTTTAAAAACTGTTCAGAGTATTCATCTCTCACCAAAAATAGGCTTTTTCACACAAACAATAATACAACCTGTGAAATTCGTAGAGTTATCAGAAAAAATATGAATACACTGAATAGTTAACTATTTTAAAAATGAGGTGGGCGCAATGCCCACCTCGATACTAGATAACCAATAACCTAGGTTACATGGTTAACACGGTTGTGCACGTTGAACTTACCTGTTGGTGCATACAGACCTTTAATGCGAGTCTTCTCTTTAAGAGTATTCGCATCAAAGATGATGATTTCACCATTAGGCTTCAGACTATCTGCACGATTCCATACAGAAACCCAAACTTCAGAACCATCATTATTGAACTCAATATGAACGGCCGCGTAGCCTTTCTTCTTGGTCAAACGGATTGTCTTAACAATCTCACGGCTCTTCTTAGAGATAACCTGAACAGATTGCTGAATTTCTGGATCTGGATTTTTGGTTTGGTCTGCCCATACGTATTTAGACTTAGGGTGTGTACGCAAGAATACGCCGGCACCATCAGTTTCAACTTCGTAACAGATTTTCCATGCCTGCTTTTTATGACCCTTAGGATCATTACCCCAAACAGTCACTTTACCTACACCCAGGTGAGTCGTTCCACTTACAGGACCACACTTAGGATCATTCCAGTTAGCACCAGGACCAGGATGCGGCTTTTTATCAACATCAATCATCGCCTCAAGTTTCTGCGTTTTTGAGTCAATAATAACCATCTTATTCGACGCATTTGCAGCAATCTGGAAATAACGACCGGTTGGATCGTAGAAACCATCATGCAGATACTTAGCTGAATCGATTTTGGTCATTTTCAGGTTATCAATATCACTATAATCAACCTGCCACATCTGCCCCAGCTCTTTCATAGAGACCAACCAACTGGTTGCCATAGGAGTGTCATAAACAGCGGCAACACGAGACTCATTAACATATTCACCGTCAATGTTGACACCACGTGAAGAGACAACCTTCAGAGGCATCATAGTCTTAGAATCAAGAATGACAAAGTGAGGAGGCCAATAAGCGCCACCAATAACATATTTGCCATCACCTGAAACTGCTACATCACGTGCATCATAGGCAACCTGTACCTGAGCCACCTTCATTTTATCAGGAGTCTGCCACAGATCGACTTTGGTCATCATGCCGTCACGCCCCATAATGTACCAGAAGCGTCCTCTATCCTTAGCCTTCAGGAAGTCATGATGCTCAACAGTTTTGAGTACGTGTACTGCATAACCGGTAGGAATGTGGGCCACAATCTCTTTTGTATCACCATCAATAATCGCAATTTTTCCTACATCACGTTCAATAACGAGGAAGAAATTATCCCAGTTACGACCATGTAACGGCTTGGTGGGATAGTCTTTAGGCTGAACATAAACCTTATGACGTTTCTTCATCAGTGCAAGAGACATCTCTGGCGGTACTGGTGGCTCATGCTGAATATACTTAGCTAATAACTGAATCTCTTTCTTGGAGAAAATATCATTAAAGTTATTCATCCCTCCATCAGTACCAAGTTCAATGATACGAGATAGGCGCTTAGTACCTTTTTTAATTGTATTTTTTGGCTCCAGATTTTTTCCTGTAGCCCCCTTACGTAAAACACCATGACAACCAGCGCAACGCTGGAAATACATAGAATTTGCTTTATCAAACTCAGCTTTGGATAGTGCCGGCGCTTTGGTATTCGCAGCGTTTGCGGTCCCTCCTAGACTAAGTCCAATAGCCATAGCTATTGCAGATAACCCTAATATCCTCTTTTGCATAACGACCTCCTTATGCATAATTAACATAACAAACAACGATAAAAAAATATTTTTTACTACGGACTTGACTACAACACAGGCGGACAAAGTCAACATTGATAAAGGTCAATTTAAGAACAAATAAATTGTAGGGTTATTCTTACTTTTATGCGGTAATTTGTGCGTAGAGCATAGGCAATTGTGTGGGGAGTTCATCCGGACGACGAATCACCACATAACCTGCCGGTCCAAAGAGGTGCGGAAGATATTCGCTCGCCTTCTTATCAATCGTGATACAGAAGGGATAGAGCCCTGCTTGGCGTGCCTCCTGAATCGCAATGCGGGTATCCTCTATTCCATAACGTCCTTCATAACGATCAAGGTCATTCGGTTTACCGTCGGTGAGTATCAATAAAAGCTGGCGTGTAGCCGCCTGCTTTTTTAATAGCTCTGTTCCGTAACGAATTGCCGCCCCCAAACGCGTGTAATAACCAGGCTTGATCGCCTCGATACGTCCACGTATATCTGCGGTATAACGCTCTTGAAAAGATTTAAGCGTGTGGAAACGAACATGGTCACGACGTTTTGAGGAGAAGCCATATATGGCAAATTGATCGCCCGTTGTATCAAGCGCCTCCGAGAAAAGATAGAGAGAATCACGAATCACATCGATCACCCGTGCCGTGTTGTTGACTGCCGCATCGGTAGAGAGCGACAAATCCGCAAGCAGTAGCGATGCTAAATCACGATTCCCCGGACGATACTCACGATAGAGTCCATCTCCCTGTTCATGTTGGCCTCGGGTTCGCTCGGTAATAAAATGGATGTAAGCATCCATATCGATCT
>JAOTST010000107.1 GCA_029864785.1 Chromatiales bacterium
TAGTGCTCAAAGGTCTCATGGTAGTCGAGGTGATCACGGGTGAGATTGGTGAAGATTGCCGTGTCGATATTGAGTGCAGCCACCCGACTCTGATCGAGTCCATGCGATGAGATCTCCATCACGCTGTTGTCTGCTCCCGCTGCAACCATATCGGCAAGCTGCTGCTGCACCTGCACCGGATCGGGTGTGGTAAAGCCGGTACTATTGAGTTCACCATAGAGGCCACTGCCCAGTGTACCCATCAAACCACAGGGACTATCTTCGGCAAGTGCCTCAGCGATAAAGTGACTCACCGAACTCTTTCCATTAGTGCCTGTTACACCAATTAGATTAAGACTCTTTGATGGATGCCCAAAGAAACGACCCGCTATCTCACTCACATTATGAGTCATCCCTCGACTCCAGAATGCGGGGATAGAGAGCTTATCAATATCGAATCCTGTCGCAGAAAAAGGTGGTTCAATAGCGGTAGCTACTGCACCATTATCGATCGCCTGTTCAATAAATTTACCGGCATGACAGCCAAAACCACAAGTCGCCAGAAAGAGGTCACCTGAAACAATTTTACGACTATCGAGCTGAATGCCTGAAACAGTCATCTCAGGTGCAGAGCCATCAAATCCTTTAAACAACATCGGTAACTTGATAGCACCAACTTCGGTTCGAGATAGATTGGCCATCAGCTCTTCACCTTTAACGTCGAAGCGGTTAAACGCACGGCACTTGCGGGTGGTGAGATCGCCATCAGTGATGGTGGTTGCTGTTTAAGATCATCGGGAGGAATATCGAGTAGTCTCAACGCGCCTGCCATCACCTTTGAAAAGAGTGGGCCGGCGACAACTCCACCATAATAATCACCCGCTTGAGGCTGATCGATTAATGAAATCATCACCAGTCGAGGATCACTAGCAGGCGCCATGCCCGCAAAGATGGCCAGATAATTTTCCTTGTCGTACCCACCTGCTACTGCTTTTCTAACGGTTCCTGTTTTACCGGCAACACGGTAACCTGTGATCTGCGCCTTGGTTCCGGTACCACCGGTCTGAACAACCTTCTCCATCATCGTACGTACTTCACGAGCAACGCTCACTTTCATCACGCGCTCCCCAGGGATATGATCACCATCGCGATATTTGAGAAAACTCACCGGATGAACCACACCATCGGCAGCAATCGCAGCATAAGCTCGCGCCAACTGTAGCGGTGTCGCGGAGATGCCGTAACCGTAACCAATCGTTGCCTGCTCAACCTTGCGCCACTGCTGGAACGATCTCAGATGTCCACTCGATTCTCCTGGAAACTGGCTGCCCGAATCAATACCAAATCCAAGTCGAGTCAACATGCCCCACATCTCACCCGAATCAAGTGCCATAGCGATCTTACTCGCGCCGACATTGCTCGACTTTTGCATGACCGTAGTCAGGTCAATCGTGCCATAGTCACGAAAATCACGAATGGTAAAACCTGCCAACTTAAGGCGGCCCGGACTCGTATCAACGGTAGTGGTTGGTTTAAATTGACCACTCTCAAGTGCCGCCGCAATGGTAAATGGCTTCATGGTCGAACCGGGCTCCATCACATCGGTCAGTGCCCGATTTCTGAGAGCAGAGCTCTTGAGCTGACGACGATTATTGGGGTTATAGGCCGGTTGGTTGACCATCGCCAACACCTCACCGGTCTTGATATCCAACACCACCGCTGAACCACCTTTCGCCTGATTGCGCTCCACGGTCGCTTTCAATTCACGATAGGCAAGATACTGCACCCGCCGATCGATACTCAATTCGATATTTTCACCATTTATCGAAGGGCTGATACGCTCAACATTTTCAACAATACGACCGTACAGATCCTTAATCACCCGCTTGCTACCGGAAACTCCGCGCAGCTGCTCATCCATCATCAGCTCCGCACCCTCCTGCCCCTGATCATCAATATTGGTAAAACCGACCACATGCGCGGCGACCTCACCCATCGGATAGTAGCGACGATACTCACTCTGTAGTGCGACACCATTGATGTCTAGCTGAGTCACCTTATTCGCCATGCTGGGCGAAACACGTCGACGCAGATAGATAAACCCGCGACCACTATTGCCGCTAATTTTGCGCTGTAATTGTTTCAGAGGGATTCCCACCGCCTTCGCTAGCGCCGGTAAACGTTTCTGTTGATGAATCAGAACCTTCGGGTTGGCCCACACCGAATCGACGGGGGTACTAATGGCCAGAGGCTCACCATTACGGTCGCTAATCATGCCGCGATGAGCAGAAATTTCCACCACCCGTAGAGCACGTGCGTCACCCTGACCTTTTAAAAAGGCACTCTGCTCGGTATTCAATTCAACCATACGCCACAGCAGTGCACCCGCCCCAATCAGAAATGCCACCTGTACAAAGTAGAGGCGGCCTCTGTTCATTGGCGTGCTATCTTTTTTGCGCTCGTTATAGCTCATGGCGAGAGCCTTACAATCTTGCTGCTGTTGGGGATCACCATCTGCAGTTTGGTGCGGGCAATTTTTTGAATACGACCATGAGTCGCCCAGGTACTCTGCTCCAGTTGCAGACGACCCCAATAGGTATTGAGTTGATCTCGGCGATGCTGAAGCTGCGTTAACTGCACAAACTCTTTGCGCGACTGGTGTTTGCTATAGATCACTCCCAGAGCACTAGTGAAGGTGACAATGGCGAGAGTTAATATCATCCAGCGCACCCTAGGGAGCCTCAGAACAAGTCTGGACGAAATAGATTGTATTCAAAACTTTCAGATTCGAGGCACAAGGCGCACGTAATAGTGAGCTATTGCGAAGCCTTGCAACGAAGAAGCTGGAAGTTTTGGATGCGAGATATGAGTTCATGGTCTGTTCAGAGTCTCCCTAAGCAACCTTTGCCGTTGTTCGTTCGGCAACACGCATAGTCGCGCTGCGTGCTCTAGGATTACGCTCCAGCTCTTCCTTCGATGCACGTACCGCCCTGCCGATTAGTTTCAGATCAGGATTAATCTGATCCGCAGTAATCGGAAGGTCAGGTGGGAAATCATCGCCGCGTGCAAGGTCACGCATAAAGCGTTTGATGAGACGATCCTCAAGGGAGTGGAAGCTGATAATTACCAGACGACCACCCGGGGCAAGCATTTCAAGTGCGCTATCGAGAAAGTCCTGAACGGCTTTAAGCTCGGCATTAATCTCAATACGAATCGCCTGAAACGAACGGGTGGCGGGGTGCTTCTCTCGCTCCCATTTGGGATTGGCCTCAGAGATCACCTTCGAAAGGGACGCGGTATCGGTAAAGGGGCCATGCTCCTCACGGTGGGCAACAATGGCTCCGGCGATCCGTTTGGCAAAACGCTCCTCACCATATTTTTTGAGTACTAAAGCAATCTCACTGGCCTTGGCCTTTTCCAACCACTCAGCGGCACTGATGCCCGAGTCAGGATCCATACGCATATCGAGGGGGCCATTATCACGCATGCTGAAACCACGCTCACTATCATCAAGCTGTGGCGATGAGACACCTAGATCAAGCAGAATGCCATCGACCTTACCGAGCCAGCCACGATTTTCACACTCATTGTGAAGCGCACTAAAATTGGCGCGCACAATGGTAAAACGGGAGTCGTCGCCAAAGCGTTCGTTGGCTGTTGCAACTGCCTCGGGATCACGGTCAGTTGCCAGCAGATGACCTTCATCACCCAGCTTTTCAATAATTGAGCCACTATGTCCGCCGCGCCCAAAAGTCCCATCTAGATAAATTCCTGTGGGCTTTATGGCGAGAGCATCAATCGCTTCCTGGAGCAGAACGGGCTTGTGCTCAAACCCGCTCATATATCGAGCGTCCCTAACTCGGTCGGCAAATTGGTGCTATCGAGCACCGCCTCTTCCTGCCAGCGCGCATTGCGCTCATCCCAGATTGCCTCGTCCCACAATTCAAATTTTTTGCCCTGCCCAATCAGCACTACCTTCTTGCTGAGGTTGGCGTGTTTACGCAACTTGGTCGGGATCAACAGACGGCCATTGCCATCCATGTCGACATCGGTGGCGTTACCCATGAGCTGACGCTTCACCCGTGCAGTCATCGGATTGATGCTGGAGAGCTTATCGAGTTTAGGTTGTAACTCTTCCCATTCGGGCAGGGGGTAGATCGCCAGACAAGACTCGGCCGTATCGATGGTGATGATCAACTGACCACCACACCGACCGTTGAGCTGCTCACGATAGCGCGTCGGCACCGCAATTCGCCCTTTCGAATCTAAATTTAACTCTGCAACACCCCTAAACAAGGCCATCCCCTTTTTTATAAAAATCCGTTTCGTTTTTCGGATCCACTTTGATCCACTAAAACCCACATTTACACACTATAGTGAAGAAAATGGGTTTCTGTCAAGAAAATTGCACCTTGAAAAGGAGAATAGTTTCTTAAAAGACAATAACTTAGGTGATTTTACGAGAGGTGGGATAAACACGCATGAACAACTCGAATTTAATCATAATATTGGCGATTAAAGTTAAAGTAGAACATTAAGTTCGAGATTTCGGGGGGTGGGAAAAAGACCACAAATTGATCGATTTTTGAACACTTTGGGATGCTTTAGAGCTGAAAATAGCGGCAAAAATCACCCCTCACTGGCTGCAAGGGGGTAAAAAATTAGGTGGGAGCCGACCGATAAGCCGGGTTCTGTCTTGAACAGTCATTCATCTGGGATCGACGTCGCCATCGACCTCAAGCAACCTACCCGAGAACCATGCGGGCCGCACGTTGTCCTCCTATTTGGTCTTGCTCCGAGTGGGGTTTACCTCGCCGCTACTGTTACCAGCAACGCGGTGCGCTCTTACCGCACCATTTCAACCTTACCGGTCCCGAAAGACTTAGGCGGTATATTTTCTGCTGCACTTGCCGTCGGCTCGCGCCGCCCAGACGTTATCTGGCACTCTGCCCTGTGGAGCCCGGACTTTCCTCCCTACCCGAAGGTAGAGCGACTGTCTGGTCGACTCCCGACGCGAAAGATATAGTAATCGAGGCAAAAAACAACCACTTTTAGAGAAAAATGGGGCATATATATTAAAGAGTCCCCTATAATCGGTTCCATATTATTTAAAGAGACAACAGGAGTCCCCCTTGGATCACGCCCACTACTTTAAACGCAACGCCGTCTACAAGGTCGAAGAAAACGAGATCTCGGTAGTTGATGTCCACGAGAACAACACCATCACCCCGCTCGACCCGTGGATGGGTGCCGTAGTCTCACTCGCCGATGGACAACACACCATCGCCCAACTGATTCAGCACATGACCGCACAGTACCCCAACGGTGCGCCCGAAAATCTGCTCAAGACACTAGAATCAGTCATTGAGCGTCTGACCGAAACCGATGTGATTGAACTGACGTTGCGTCCGTCAATCCTTCCCTACTATCTGCGTCTACCGATGGATGAGCAGGATCCAAAAGAGGCGACCCAGTTGATGATTAATGATGGCTTTTTAAAGCCGCCAGAAGAATAAAAACATGACCTTAAATAAAGTATATACGGAATCCGCATATCACTTTATTTAAGGTCTCCGTATAACATACGTTAGGCATAAGTGAGGTTTGGGAATATAAATTGAATCATCTTGAAAACTTGAATATATGCTCTAAAAACATAAGTGTTTTGGTGCGTAGAGTTGAAGGGTATGAAAGAACTATGTTCAATCAAGCTCTTCTTCCTCTGCTGAAGGAATGCGTAAGAGAAATAAATTCTTTTATTCATAAAATAGATGATTTAACTTCTTGTAGTCTTCACACACGAAATATATTCGAATTGTACTTAACCTTGCGCCATATTGGTGAAGATGAAAGAGCCCTAAAGAGCTGGATTGGGCAATCGCATAAAGATTCAACTGACATAAACGAAGGGTTCATCTCCTTATTCAAAACTAGGGGCCTTGATACCTCTGAATTGGAAGATGTTCAAATTTTTACAAATGAATCATTAGAAGAAAGCCCTTTTGAATCAAAAGGGCCTTTTCAAGTCCG
>JAOTST010000109.1 GCA_029864785.1 Chromatiales bacterium
GAAACAAAGCACGGCAATAGCTTTCTTTTAGATGACAACAATGACCGTATTGGTAAACAGGCATCCGATATTTTATCTTCCATGCTGGTTGATACCGGCAAATTCATTATGTTGGAACGCTCGGATTTGGATAAAATTCTCAAAGAGAAAGACTATGCCAATATTTCTACTCAGAAAGTTGGTGCCGATTTTCTAGTTATTGGATCAGTAACTGAGTTTGGACGAAAGAGCCTAAGTGAAGTAGGGCTCTTTTCTCGAAACAAAAAGCAGGTAGTTCGTGCTGTCGTTACAATAAGATTACTTGATGTCAGAACCGGACAAATATTGTATTCCGAAGAGGGATCTGGAGAGGCTACTGTTGAAGCAGGAACAGCTTTCGGAATGGGTGATAGGGCAGGATATGATGCCACATTAGACGACAAAGCACTGCATGCAGCCATATCACAACTGACCAGTAATATTGTCGGAAACCTTCTAGATTCACCATGGAAATCATACATTCTCGCTGAAGAGAGTGGTGCCTTCTTAATTGCGGGTGGACGTTCCCAAGGGATTAGAAAAGGCAGCAAATTTAAAATAGTGACCGTCGGAAAGAAAATTAAAAATCCTCAAACAGGAATTATTATCGAATTGCCCGGCAAGCGCGTTGCGACCATTCGAATCTCTTCATTATCCGGAAGTGGTGATAATGAAATATCTATAGCAGATGTTGTTGAGGGAAAAATCAATCCCACAAAATTAACATCATACGTTGTCATGGAGACTAAAAAATAATGCCTAATATCAAAATAATAATTACATCGTTACTCCTCAGCGCCTTGCTAATTGGGTGTGGATCCCATGAGCAGGTTGTTCAAAGAAATGAGCTCGTATATATCCAATTTGTAGGTATGCATAATGGTGAGACCATCATCATAGATGGAGCCGCTCCATATAAGTTAATGGGAGGACCTCAGCCTGACAATGAAGCAGACTTTAAAAAGAATTATATTCCAGTGCTTGATAGTTTTACTATAAATGGCAAAGAGGCTACCAAAATACAAGTTGATAAGGGACGACATAACGTAAAAGTCTATCGCCGGAACGACGAAACCAATAATGCTTTACTCACAGCAGAGGAAATTATCAATAGCGATAATGAGCTAATTATTGATAAAGATATCTATATCGCATCAGGGACTACGTACGAGTTTGAATTATGAAAATATTACTCATCGCAATAACCTTAACCATACTTTCAGGGTGTGGCACCAATGTCAGCAAATCTAAACTCTATTGGGGCAGCTATTCAAATACACTTTATAAAACAAGAACAGATCCAGGCGCTGAAACCACACAGCTCCACTTGAAAGAGCTTGAATCAATTGTAAACAAATCAAAAGAGATGGGGTTAAGGGTTCCGCCTGGAATTTATGCGGAAATAGGATTCATCCATATGTCCAAAAATGAGGCTAAAAAAGCGAGCGTATTTTTTGAACTCGAATCAAAAGAGTATCCTGAATCAAAAAAATTCATCTCCACATTAATGACTAAATATTCAAGGTAGGCGCTAAAATGAAGTCCATAATAATTGCTACTTTCATACTGACCTTGGTGGCAGGGTGTTCAACTGGAATTGCTAAGAAAGATGCCTTTCCAGGTATGTATCCAAATACGATTAACTCCATTTTGGTTCTGCCTGCAGTTAATCAATCATCTGCCGCAGATGCTCCTGACCTCTATTCATCGACCATTTTAGAGCCTTTATCTAACGCAGGATATTATGTTCTACCCATTGAAATTACCGACAAAATTTTAAAAAATGAAGGTATCTCCGATGGTGAGCAACTAGCAAATGTTCCTGCCCAAAAATTTGGGCAGATGTTTAATGCCGATGCCGTTCTATTTGTTGAAATTGATGAGTGGAAAACCTCTTACATGATTGTCTCTGGAAGTGTTTCTGTTGGGATCAAATACAAGCTCGTCTCAACAAAAACCAACAAAACACTA
The DNA here is from genome assembly GCA_029864785.1 of Chromatiales bacterium. Taxonomy (GTDB): domain Bacteria; phylum Pseudomonadota; class Gammaproteobacteria; order Thiohalomonadales; family Thiohalomonadaceae; genus JAOTST01. The sequence continues at coordinate 1,990 of JAOTST010000109.1, forward strand.
TGGAAATATCGCGCCAAGCAAGTTGTAGATACAGGTGGCGATAGCAATAATGGTGGAGGAATATTGGGTGCAATTATCTCAACTGCGATTAACACTGCAACTCAAGATTATGTGCCTATTGCACGAAAGGTAAATCTTATCGCACTAAACTCCATTCCTTTCGGAAAGTACCACATAAAGTATGACAAGGACAAAGAGCAAAAGGTAATTGAATACAAAGATTAAACAGATGGTTTAATCCCACAAGGCTTAGCACAGAGGCTCTGTGTTAAGCCTTTTTTATTGTGCCTCCTTTCATTTACCAACCCAACATCGGCGTGAGTGAGATAAAGAGGATTACCCCGATAAGCATCAGGTAGACGATCAACTGTAATGGGCTATCCTTAAGCAAAGAGATAATACTTCGCTCTCGCCCCTCAACCTTCAACTGTCGATATGCCGCTTGCGCACGCTCGGTTCTCTCAACCTGATAGGCATCGATCAACGCCTTCGCTTCATCAAGCTGATCGCTTTCATCTATCAACCAGATAGCGGGGTGTGAAACCCCCCAATTACCTGCCGATGTCTCGTAGAACTCAATTTTATGTTCATCAAGAAGCTGGCGAATATCTTCCGCTTCATCTTCGGGTACACCGCGTAGGTTAAATAGCTGTAGTGGCATCGTATCGTTCGATTATAAAAATAGTTGGAGATTCTAAAGATGGGGCCTTTTTTCCTAAAATCACGCTATTAATTACCTGGTTTAGGTACTCGCGCAACCGCCCAAACATCAACACGCTCTGCCCCCGCTCGTTTGAGCGTCTTTGCCAGCTCGGTAACCGTTGTGCCGGTGGTGACCACATCATCAAAGATCACCAAGTGACGCGGCACCCTGAACCCATCTCTCACAGCGAATGCCCCCTTCAAGTTACGTCGACGTTCATCAGCACTTAATTTGGTCTGTTTGGTGGTCGCCATTTTGCGTACCACCAAACGGTGATTGATCGGTATTTTGAGACGTTTTGCCAGTGGCCGAATCAGTTCCAGCGACTGGTTATAGCCGCGCTCTCGTTGCCGTTTGGCATGGAGCGGTACCGGTACGATGGCATCGGGGAGCACATCAACGGTGGCTAAATGGTCTGTAAATCTTTCGCTCATCAGCTCACCAAGGAGACGGGCATGGGAGAGCTTTTGGTTAAATTTTAGGGCGATCAGCAGATCCTTGATCCCCTCTCGATAGAGGTAGGGTGTCAACAGGCTATCAAACGGCGGTGGTTTTTTTAGACAGCTTCCACATACCCCGCCCGCTTGTTGTAACGGTATCCCACAACGTAGACACCCCTGCTCATTGAGCTGTAGTGCCTCGTGGCAGCTCTCGCAGAGATCGCGTACATCGCCATCAATAACCATCCCATCATCTCCACAGAGCAGACAAACAGGCGGATAGATCGTACGCAGCAACTTTTGCTGCAATCTGACTAGCCCCTTTTTCCACAGTAGTCGATATAATAACGCCATTAATGTATACCCAAGCTCCTAGTAAATGTAGGTTTCAGAGTTCATGTATCAAGTCAGAGCAAGGCGCAGCACGCAGAAAATGGCGTTCCCTTTTCAAGGGTTGCAACGTGGCACTGGCTTGATACATGAACTCCCACAGGGCAAGACGGGAAGCATCCATCTTCTATGTTATGAAATCTTGAACTAGAATGGCTAGTCCTGCGATTCCATGCCTTGAATATGAATGCTTCTCGTCATGCTGAAATCAACATTTACTAGGAGCTTGGGTATAAGCTCCACTCCCTGTGCCTGACTCCAAATATTGAATCTACCATGAACCAGACTGCAACCAAAATCATCGATGCTGACCCCAAGTGGGCACTTGCGGACGTTGAAGCGCTCTTTGAGCTACCCTTTAACGACCTGCTGTTTAAGGCGCAACAGATACACCGTGAAAACTTTGACCCCAACACCGTGCAGATGAGCACCCTGATCAATATCAAGACGGGTGGCTGCGCCGAGGATTGTAGCTACTGTTCTCAGAGCGCTCACTACGACACGCCACTCGATCGCGAAGCACTGATCGAAGTCGATAAAGTGCTCATCGAAGCAAAAAAGGCCAAAGCATCTGGCTCAACTCGCTTCTGCATGGGTGCCGCCTGGCGCAAACCAAAGGCCAATGACCTGCAGGTCGTTCTGGAGATGATCAAGGGGGTCAAAGAGCTCGGTATGGAGAGCTGTGTCACCCTCGGTATGCTTGAAGATGAACATGTTGCGCTGCTCAAGGAGGCCGGACTCGACTACTACAACCACAATGTCGACACCTCTCCAGAGTACTACGATAAGGTGGTGACCACCCGTACCTTCAGCGACCGCATCACGACCATTAACCGGGTACAGGATGCCGGTATCCGTGTCTGCTCCGGCGGCATTCTGGGGATGGGCGAGTCGCGTCGTGACCGTGGTGCAATGCTGATGGAGCTGGCCAACCTCACTCCTCAGCCTCAGAGCGTACCGATCAACCTGTTGGTCAAGATCCACGGCACCCCGCTTGCCGACTCTCCCGACCTCGATATCTTTGAGTTCATCCGCACCATTGCCGTGGCCCGCATCCTACTGCCCACCTCCTATGTACGTCTCTCGGCGGGTCGTGAGCAGATGACCGATGAGGCGCAGGCACTCTGCTTCCTTGCCGGTGCCAATTCAATGTTCACCGGAGAGAAGCTGCTCACCACCGAGAGTCAGGGTATCGATCATGACCGTGAGCTGTTCCAGCGCCTCAATATTACTGCGGAGTTGTAGCACTTCCCCATGCGTAACCTCTCTGCTGATCTAGATGCCCTCAAACAGCAGCATCGCTACCGTAGCCGTAGAGTGGTCGATAGTATCGATGGTGTCGAGATCACGATCGATGGCAACAGCGTCACCAATTTCAGTAGCAACGATTATCTCGGACTGAGTCAGCATCCCGATGTCATTGCAGCGATGCAAAGAGGTGTTAAGCAGTATGGTGCCGGCAGTGGAGCGGCCCATCTCATCACCGGTCACTCACGCGCTCACCATCAACTGGAAGAGGAGCTTGCCGAACTCACCGGCTACCCGCGCGCCCTGCTCTTCTCCACCGGTTACATGGCCAACCTCGGCACCATCTCCGCTTTAGTTGGCAGAGGTGATGCAGTCTTTGAAGACCGCCTTAATCATGCCTCCCTCATCGACGGCGGCCTCATCTCCGGCGCGCGCCTACAGCGCTATCCGCATAGTGATATCCACTCCCTTTGCAACAAGCTGGAGGCATCCAAGTCGGCTGAAAAATTGATCGTAACCGATGGTGTTTTCAGCATGGATGGTGATATCGCCCCACTGCCTGATCTAGTCAAGGCGACCACCCGGCACGATGCCCGATTGATGGTCGACGATGCCCACGGGTTTGGGGTTCTGGGAAAAGAGGGCGCCGGATCAGTGGCTCACTTCATGCTGCAAGAGGAGGTGCCGATCTACATGGCGACCCTCGGTAAGGCCGCCGGTGTCTCCGGTGCATTCGTTGCCGGTAGCGAGGCGCTTATCGAGACCCTGATCCAACGCGCCCGCTCTTACATCTATACCACGGCCCTGCCTCCCGCCGTAGCCGAGGCGCTACGTGCCAGCCTAAAGATTATCCGCAGCGACAGCGAGCGACGCGAACGACTGCACGCCCACATCAAACACTTCCGAAGTGGCGCATCGGGGCTGGGGTTGCAGTTGATGAACTCTCCCACGGCCATTCAACCGATTATTATTGGTGATGATGCGACGGCGATGAAGATGAGCCACAGACTATTTGAGGCCGGATTTGCAGTGAGCGCCATCCGCCCCCCCACCGTCCCCGAAGGGAGTGCGCGTCTACGCATCACCCTCTCTGCCAGCCACACCACAGAGCAGATCGATCGACTACTGGAGGCGCTGCAAAAGTGTAGCCCAACCCCCATGGAGGGTACCGATGCTTAAGGCAACGAAGATGGGCTCCGGCCCCGATCTTGTTCTACTGCACGGCTGGGGACTCAAT
>JAOTST010000108.1 GCA_029864785.1 Chromatiales bacterium
AAGTCGGGTGGTCGTAATAATAATGGACGCATCACAACACGTCATCGTGGTGGTGGTCATAAGCAGCACTATCGTGTTATCGATTTTAAACGTAACAAAGATGGTATCCCTGCGACAGTTGAGCGTTTGGAGTATGATCCAAATCGTACTGCGAACATCGTGCTGCTGAAATATGCTGATGGTGAACGTCGTTACATCATCGCACCTAAGGGTTTGAAGGTTGGTGATCAGGTTCAGTCTGGATCTGAAGCGTCATTCACCGCAGGCAATTCAATGCAACTACGTGATATCCCAGTGGGTAGCATCGTGCACTGTGTTGAGTTAAAGCCTGGTAAGGGTGCCCAGTTGGGACGCTCTGCCGGTGCGGGGATTCAGTTTATTGCCCGTGAAGGTGTTTATGCCACACTGAGACTTCGTTCTGGTGAGATGCGTAAAGTACCTGTTGATTGCCGTGCCACTATCGGTGAGGTAGGGAATTCAGAGCACAGCTTGCGCAAGCTTGGTAAAGCGGGTGCAACCAGGTGGCGTGGTGTTCGTCCTACCGTTCGCGGTGTGGTTATGAACCCGGTTGATCACCCACATGGTGGTGGTGAAGGTCGTACCTCTGGTGGTCGTCATCCTGTAACACCTTGGGGTGTACCGACCAAGGGTTATAAAACTCGTAAGAACAAACGCACCGATTCTCTCATCGTGCGTCGTCGCAACAAGAAGTAGGGGAGAATCATGCCAAGATCAATTAAAAAAGGTCCATTCATTGACCACCATCTTGCAAAGAAGGTGGCCGATGCAATTGAGACAAACAACCGTCGTCCCATTAAGACATGGTCACGTCGTTCTATGGTTATGCCAGATATGGTCGGTTTGACCATCGCTGTTCATAACGGTCGTCAACATATGCCCGTTCTCATTAACGAGAATATGGTGGGTCACAAGTTGGGTGAGTTCTCTCCAACGCGTACCTATCGAGGCCACGTTGCTGATAAGAAGGCGAGGTAATCGATATGGAAACTATGGCTAAATTAACCCATGCACGTATCTCACCTCAAAAGGTGCGTCTGGTCGCAGATCAGGTGCGTGGGCTAAAAGTAGAGAGCGCACTTGAGTTGCTTGCCTTTAGTAACAAGAAGGCAGCAGTTATTGTGAAGAAGGTGCTTGAATCAGCTATCGCAAATGCAGAGCATAACGATGGCGCAGACATTGATGAGTTGAAGGTTTCAACCATCCATGTTGATGAAGGACCAACCATGAAGCGTATGCGTGCGCGAGCTAAAGGGCGTGGTAACCGTATTTTAAAGCGGACCAGTCACGTCACCGTCAAAGTAGCAGAGACAAAGTGAGTTTGTAATGGGTCAAAAAGTACATCCAATAGGAATTCGCTTAGGGATCACCAAAGATTGGACCTCTAAGTGGTATGCCGACAGTAAAGATTATGCTGGTCTTCTAAATACAGATCTCCGAGTTCGTGAGTATCTGCAAAAGAAGCTTGAATCAGCATCCGTAAGTCGTATTCAGATCGAGCGTCCAGCTCGCAATGCGAAAATCACTATTCATACCGCTCGCCCAGGATTGGTTATCGGTAAGAAAGGTGAAGATATTGATAAGCTACGAGGTGTCCTGTCAAAAATGATGGGTGTTCCCGTACACGTTAATATCGAAGAAATTCGTAAACCTGAACTTGACGCGACTCTGGTTGCACAGGGCATTGCCCAGCAACTGGAAAAGCGCATTATGTTCCGTCGTGCAATGAAGCGTTCTGTACAGAATGCGATGCGCCTCGGAGCTGGTGGCATCAAGGTTAATGTTGGTGGCCGGTTAAACGGTGCCGAGATTGCTCGCAGTGAGTGGTATCGTGAAGGACGTGTTCCTCTCCATACCCTGCGTGCAGATATCGATTATGGTACTGCTGAGGCAAATACCACATACGGCATCATTGGTGTGAAGGTATGGATCTTCAAGGGCGAAATTATAAGCTCTATGGAAGAGACTGATTCAGCTTCAGCCACAAAAGCTACGGCTAAATAGTGAGGTAATGAGAAATGCTTCAACCAAAACGTACTAAATTTAGAAAGCAACATAAGGGCCGTAATCGTGGTGAAGCCACTACGGGCAATAAAGTTAGCTTTGGTGAATATGGTCTTAAGGCCGTAGGTCGTGGTCGTATTACTGCACGCCAGATCGAAGCCGCACGTCGTGCAATGTCACGTCACATTAAGCGTGGCGGAAAGATCTGGATTCGTATCTTCCCCGACAAGCCAATTACTGAGAAGCCTCTTGAGGTTCGTCAAGGTAAAGGTAAGGGTAATGTTGAGTATTGGGTGGCTCTAATCCAGCCAGGTCGTATGCTCTATGAGATGGAAGGTGTTGATGAGGATACTGCTCGCCAAGCATTCAAGCTTGCTGCGGCGAAACTCCCTCTTAAAACAACCTTTGTAACGCGGACGGTGTTGTAATGAAAGCGAGTGAAATGCGTGAAAAGAGTGCTGATGAACTCAGTGGCGAGCTGACTTCTCTTCTTAAAGAGCAGTTTAATATGAGAATGCAGCGTGGAATTGGCCAGATGGAACAGACCCACCGCTTTAAAGAGGTGCGTCGTGATATCGCGCGAGTTAAAACAATTCTAGGTGAGAAAGCAGAGTCATGAGTGAAGAGAATAAAGTAGCCCGTACCGTAACCGGGCGTGTCGTCAGCGACAAAATGGATCGTACTATTACGGTTCTTGTTGAGCGTAAGGTAAAACATCCACTTTATGGAAAATTTATCAAACGTTCTACCAAGCTTCATGCTCACGATGAGAATAATGAGTGCAACACTGGTGATATGGTCACCATTCAACAGTGTCGCCCAATCTCAAAGAGTAAAAGCTGGAAACTGGTCGAGGTCACTGTAAAGGCTGCTAGTTAGTCTTTGACCACCTAAGCCCCAATCCAAGGTGAAATAGTTCTTGGGTTTTGGGGGTAATTTGTGCTAATATCTCGCGCCCTCGTGAGGCGGGTCATGTCTGATCCGGTAGCGAGTATCGGGCGTGTTTTTGTTTTTATGGGGATGAATCGATGATTCAGATGCAGTCAAAGCTTAATGTTGCAGACAATAGCGGTGCTCGCGTTGTTCAGTGCATTAAAGTACTCGGTGGATCGCACCGCCGTTATGCCGGTATTGGCGACATCATTAAGGTGAGTGTCAAAGAGGCTATTCCGCGGGGCAAGGTTAAAAAAGGCGATGTCTACAACGCTGTTGTAGTGCGCACCAGAAAAGGTGTTCGTCGTTCAGATGGTTCCTTGATTCGTTTTGATGGTAATGCAGCGGTTATTCTTAATAATCAGGATCAGCCAATCGGAACTCGTATCTTTGGCCCTGTAACGCGTGAGCTTCGTGGTGAGAAATTCATGAAGATCATCTCGTTAGCACCTGAAGTGCTATAAGTAGAGGTTGATAGAGATGAATAAATTAAAGAAAGGTGATGAGGTAATTGTTCTCACCGGTAAAGACAACGGTAAGCGTGGCGCAATCGCTATGATCAAGTCTGATCGAGTACTGATTGATGGCGTCAATATTGCCAAAAAACACCAGAAGCCAAATCCAAATGCGGGTGTTGCTGGTGGGATTGTAGATAAAGAGATGCCTGTACATATCTCTAACGTTGCAATCTTTAATAGTGCGAGCGGTAAGGCTGATCGCGTCGGATTCAAGACGCTTGATGATGGTCGTAAAGTTCGCGTTTATAAGTCAACTGGCGAAGTTGTTGACGTTTAATAGGTATCGAAATGGCAAGGTTACAGCAGTTTTACAAAGATAAGGTTATCGCACAGCTTAAAGATGAGCTGGGTCTCTCCAATGTTATGGAGGTGCCGCGTATCACCAAAATCACTCTTAATATGGGTGTTGGTGAAGCGACAACCGATAAGAAGGTTCTTGAGCACGCAGTAGCGGATATGATCAAGATCAGTGGGCAGAAGCCGATTGTTAACAAGGCTCGTAAGTCAGTTGCTGGTTTTAAGGTTCGTGAAGGCTGGCCTATTGGTTGTAAAGTAACGTTGCGCAGTGAACGTATGTATGAGTTCCTGGATCGACTGGTCACTATCGCGATTCCTCGTATGCGTGATTTCCGTGGTCTGAATGCAAAGTCATTTGATGGTCGTGGTAACTACAGCATGGGTGTGAAAGAGCAGATTATCTTCCCAGAGATTCAATACGACAAGATCGATAAGTTGCGTGGTATGGATATTACCATTACGACAACTGCTAGAAACAACGACGAAGGTCGAGCGCTGTTAAAAGCGTTTAACTTCCCACTTAAAGGTTAGGAATATGGCAAAAGTATCAATGGTTCAGCGTGAGCTTAAGCGCGCACGCTTAGTTGCAAAGTACGCTGCAAAGCGTGCCGATATCAAAGCGAAGCTTAAAGCGGGAGATCTCTCTTACGAAGATCAGGAATCGCTGCGCCTTCAATTGCAAAAAATGCCTCGCGATGCCAGTCCTGTACGCCAACGTAATCGTTGTGCAATTACTGGGCGTCCTCACGGTTTCTACCGTAAGTTCGGCCTGGGTCGTAACAAACTTCGTGAAGCCACCATGCGTGGTGACGTCCCCGGCCTGCGTAAAGCAAGCTGGTAATTTTTCTTTATATATTAGGGTAACTCATCATGAGCATGACTGATCCAATAGCAGATATGTTGACCCGTGTTCGTAACGGTCAATCTGCTGCAAAGATGGAGGTTTCAATGCCTCTATCTAAGCTTAAAAAGTCAGTAGCTGTCGTCTTAAAAGATGAAGGCTACATTTCTGACTTTAACGAGCAGGATATCGATGGTAAACCAACCCTCAACATCACTCTGAAGTACTTCCAGGGCAAGCCGGTAATCGAAATGATTAAGCGTGTAAGTCGTCCTGGTCGTCGCGTCTACAAGTCTGGTAAAGACTTGCCGACGGTTCAGAATGGTTTGGGTGTGGCGATTATATCGACTTCTGCAGGCCTAATGACTGACCGCGCTGCTCGTAAAGCAGGCCACGGCGGCGAAGTCATCTGTACCGTTGCGTAAGGGGCGATAAAATGGCAAGAGTACTCAATCCAATTGATATTCCTTCAGGCGTTACGCTTGATGTGAGTGGTCAGACAATTACTGCTAAAGGCGCTAAAGGCAGCCTGGCGCAGGTTATCCATCCTTCTGTACAAATTCATCAGGAAGAGGGGCAGATTCGTTTCTCTCCAGCTAATGATGCGAAAGCGACAGTGGCTATGACCGGCACCATGCGTGCTCTGGTTGCTAGCGTTATGAAAGGTGTTAACGAAGGCTTTGAAAAGAAGCTTGAGCTGGTCGGTGTTGGTTATCGTGCTTCAATGCAGGGTAATGCAGTTAACCTGACGCTCGGTTTCTCTCATCCTGTGCTACATGAGGTTCCTGCTGGGGTCTCTATAGAGTGTCCATCTCAGACTGAGATTGTCATTAAGGGTAGTGATAAACAACAGGTTGGTCAGGTCGCAGCAAATATCCGAGCCTATCGTCCACCTGAGCCTTATAAAGGTAAAGGTGTCCGTTATGCCGGTGAGCATATCATCCGTAAAGAAGCCAAGAAGAAGTAGGGCATAGAACGATGAATGAAAAGAAAGTATCAAGAGTTCGGCGCGCTGCTCGTGCACGAGCAAAAATCCGTGAGCTGGGTGTGGCGCGTTTAAGCGTAAATAGAACGCCTCGCCATATCTATGCGCAAATTATTGCTGGAGATGGCTGTTCAGTTCTAGCTGCAACATCTACTTTAGATAGCGCGGTTAAAGCGGAAGTAAAAAGTACGGGTAACACCGATGCAGCAGCAGTTGTTGGTCGCGTTATCGCGGAAAAGGCGAAGGCGGCAGGTCTGTCTAAAATCGCATTTGACCGTTCCGGTTTTAAGTACCATGGCCGTGTGAAAGCACTCGCCGATGCAGCCCGTGAAAACGGTCTCGACTTTTAAAGGTAGAGAATATCATGGCAAGAAGAGATGAGAGAGAGCAGCAAACTGACGGTATTACCGA
>JAOTST010000110.1 GCA_029864785.1 Chromatiales bacterium
AACGGTCCCAAGGTATCTAATACCTTAACCATCGCATCAGAATCCTCTGCAGCAACCATTGCTAGCCAAATAAATACACAAACAGGCTCCACCGGCGTTACGGCAACTGCATCAAATAGCTTAACGCTGAGCGGTCTTACTGCTTCGGGTTCAGTCGCTTTATCACTCTCATCACGTTCGAGTGCTACCGGCGTTGTTGGCTCAGAGGCTGTAATAAGCGCCTCTATCACTACCGCAGATTACTCTAATCTTTCTGATGCCATCAATGCAAAATCAGCGCAAACTGGTATTACTGCGGTTCTTAGTGCTGATAAATCGAGCATCACCCTTGAGAATACTACCGGTAATGATATCGCTATCGGTGACTTTACATCCTCAGCAGCAGGTGCTGCTGTTACAGTTGGCACTACCGATGCTGCTGGTACCGCCATTACAAACACTCTGACCACTGGTAGCACCACTTCAGACAGTATTCAGGTCGCCGGTCAGGTAAGTTTGAGCGGAAGTGTCGCATACAGTGTGACCCAGAGTGGCACAAACCTCTTTAGTGCTGCCGCAGCAACCACTGCAAGTGCGCTCTCTTCAGTTGCTTCGATTGATGTAAGTACACAGACAGGTTCAAACTCTGCACTTGATGTTATTGATAAGGCGCTCAGTAGTATCTCTGATAACCGAGCCAGCTTGGGTGCGGTTCAGAATCGTCTCCAGTCTACTATCTCAAACTTGAGTAGTGTATCTGAGAACGTTTCTGCGGCTCGTTCACGAGTCTTGGATGCTGACTTTGCTTTAGAGACTGCAAACCTGACCCGTGCGCAGATTCTGCAACAGGCCGGTACTGCAATGCTTTCACAGGCTAACAGCTCACCACAGAGTGTACTTTCACTCCTTCAGTAAGTTGAAATAATAGATGGGAACCTCATGAATGGCATGAGGTTCCTTATCTTAAGAGAATACATGAGGTAGTATCATGGATATTGCACAAATCAAAAGCCCACCGGCTCAACAAGATGTTGGGTCAAAGGTTGTTAAGGATAAGCCTGATTTTTCTCAAGCTGACAATGCAAGTAACAGTGTTGCTAAAAATATTGTACAACTACAGGCCAAAGCCCAAGCCAATAATGAGCAAAGCCATACTCAGAAATCCAAAGAAAAAATGGAAGAACATCTGACAAGGCAAGTCAAGAAAATGAACGAATACGTTCAGAGTATCCAGCGTGATTTAAAGTTTTCGATTGATGATGGTTCAGGAGAAGTTGTTGTTAAAGTCTTCAATGCCAGCACCGATGAGCTTGTACGCCAATTTCCTTCAGAAGAGGCACTGGCACTAGTAGAACGCATGAAAGCAGAAGGAGAAAATAGTGGATCGGGCTTGATCTTAAAAGTTGAGGTTTAAATCAAATAAATATCAAGAGGATATATGTAAGCGGATAGAGTGGTATTTTCACTTTAATTTTTGTCTGTTTTCACCTATTCTTCTCAATTGTTACATATCTAGAAAGGTAAGGGGTTCGCCATGACAGTTTCATCACCCGGAATTGGATCAGGTCTCGATATTAGTGGCATAGTTAGCTCTCTTATCTCTGCAGAAGGGGCGCCTGCTACGGCTCGCTTTGATCGCAACGAATCAAACTTCCAGGCAAAGCTTTCAGCCTTAGGCCTATTAAAATCATCCCTATCTACGTTTCAAGGCAGCCTAACAACACTTAAAGATATAACCACTTTTCAGCAGCGTTCAGCGACTTCAACAGATAGCGCCCTGGTTAGTGTTTCCGCCGATTCAACAGCCAGTGTAGGTAGTTATAGTGTTGCTATTAGTCGGCTCGCTCAAACTCATAAAATGGCTTCAGCACAACACCTAAACACAGATACATTTGGTGGTGTCGCAGGAGACCAGATGACGGTCACTGTGGGTCTAAACACCTTAACTGTCGATCTTTCCACTGCAATGACGCTAGATCAGCTCAGTACAGCTATCACTACCGCTGCAGGAACTGCCGGTGTAGACGTCACCTCCACAGTAATCACGGGTAATGGAGGGATTCAAGAGTTAAGCCTCACATCCAACGTTCAAGGATATACCGATCGTGTTCAAATCGGTGGAAACATTGACGTTGCTGGAGTTCCAACTTTAAGTAGCAGCGTATTAGGGCTCGCAACCATTAATACTGATGCCAACGGCGTTTTAATCACAGCTGATACCGAACTGGATTCCCAACTTACAGTCAATGGGCTCACCCTTACCCGTTCGAGTAACAGCATTACTGATGTTATTACTGGCGTCACCTTGGATCTAAAGGGAATTACCACAGCACCAGAGACCGTTGAGATATCGTTAAATACAGCGAGTGTCACCACCGCCGTCAATGGTTTTGTAAAAAACTATAATGATCTAATGAAGACAATTACTGATCTTTCTGCCTACGATCCAGCAACAGGTCAGCATTCCGTACTACTCGGTGATGCCACATTGCGTACTATTGAATTTGCACTACGTAATGAACTATCAAGTAGTATTTCGGGCGTCACTGGTAGTTTCAACTCATTATCAAGCATAGGAATTACCACCGAACGAGACGGCTCAGTTACTCTAAATAGCACGGTATTAGATAAGGCTATCGCAAGTAATTTTGATGATATTGGTCTGCTTTTTGGCTCTACAGACGGGGTCGCTACTCGTTTAGATACATTAGTAGATGGGTATGCATCAACCTCTGGAGTGATTGATGCTCGAATTGATGGTTTAAATACCAGCATCAGCAACATTACCGACCAACGTACAGCGCTTTCACGAAAATTAAGCCAACTAGAAGCACGCTATTTCAGCCAATTCAATGCAATGGATCTCATGGTTAGTCAACTTCAAAGCACAAGTACATACCTATCGGGCGCTTTTGCTAACTTACCTGGCTCAACATTTAATAAAAAGTAAAAATAGTCTCAACATTCATATCGTATGGACGATATATACTGCATAAGTCACAAACATTAAAGGCGTAACCGAATGAATACTCAAGTAGCAATGCAACAGTACCGCCAAGTCAGTAACCACTCTTCCGCTGAGGACGCCAGCCCGCATAAGTTGATTTTAATGCTGCTTACAGGCGCGCAAGAGCGCATTGCAACTGCCAAAACCCATATGATTAACGGTAGTATTTCAGCTAAGGGTGAAACTATCGGGACTGCAATGAATATTGTTGTAGGTCTCCGTGCTAGCCTTGATCATGAAAAAGGTGGAGAAATATCCTCAAACTTAGATGCCCTATACGAGTACATGGAAAAACGTCTATTTGAAGCTAACTTAAAAAATGATCCTTTAATTCTTGATGAAGTCTCAAATCTGCTAAAAGAGATCACCTCCGCTTGGGTGGGAATCGCAAATCAAATTTAGTTAAAACCGTTCTCATACCCAAATATTTTGCGCATCAAATATTGTCTATACATAGAACAATTGATTAACCATGCGACTGACTATGTCAGTCAAGTTCGCTTTCAACGCAGCTTAAATAGGAGCGACAGTCTCTTTATATAGCCATATTGACAACAACTATTACGTCAATCCACCCCTACATAAAAACCCAACTGTGTCTGTATAGTGTATATTTCGTTCGTGGCCTGCACTTAGCTTCATATAGGCCATCCTTTATCCGAAATTATAAGAGCGAAACCTATGAAACGACTAGCAGACTGGGGAGAAATTGTGACATTAAGTCAGCAACTTTCTGCAATCGCACGCAAAGAAAACTGGGAAGAAGTTACTAACCTCGCTACAAAACGCCATCAAATGATCACATCGTTTTTTTTGGAACCGGTTACTGAGGATATTGCACCCGAAATCGCATCAGGGATCGAACTAATTCAAGATATAGATAAAGAGATCGTTCAATTAGCCCATAAAAGTAAGCAAAAAATATCAGAGCACCTATCTGAAATTGCAAAGGGAAAGCATATGTCCAAAGTTTATTCCAATAACACCCAAGTTTAGACTCGGTTCAACTCACTATTAATTGACAAAAAGATTGGCTCTTGTAAAATACGCGCTCCAACTCTGAAGTCGCGTAGCTCAGTTGGTTAGAGCACCACCTTGACATGGTGGGGGTCGGTGGTTCGAATCCACTCGCGACTACCAATATTTTTCCTCATAAACTTCTTTGCGTTTCTTCAATATCCACCAATAACGTCTAACTCTCTAGCCGACACCAATACAAATAGGGACTACATAGTGATATGTATGGGGCTGAAACGAAAAGCAAAAGAGATCATTCGTTTACATTAAACGAAAATTTCTACCTGAATTTAGCGTTGGTGAGCATAAAACCTAATATGCTTCCATCCTAAAGCCAGCAGAGCTACCTTAATACCGTTTAAAGATAGTTAAACATACTCAGACTCGAAACGCGGGTGTAAGTCTGTTGTAGAACCTGCATAGAGAGAAGTTGTTGATTGAGTATAGAAATTGCCTCAGCCATATCCAAATCCTCAATTTTTGAGACGCTTTGTTGCGCAAAAATACTATAGTCTTCATTGACCATACGTTGTCTATCAATCATATTAAGACGAGAACCCACTTTTGCACGTGTCGTTTCAATCTGGGACATTGCTGTATCAATATCCGTCAGCACATCATCTGAAGGTCTAACACCTGATTTCAGTTCACTCATAAAATCATATAAGACATTAAATAAACTTTTATTTTTATCAGGGTTTTCAGCACTTGGAAGATTTACGAAAAGTTCATCTCCAGGGTCATTCATCTGGATTTTAACACTATCCCCTATTCTAATGTCTCGTTGGCCACTATCACCATGATAATCTAGCACTAGATCTTTAGACTGGGTTAAGCTGCTTCGCATAACATTTTTCGAGTGGGTAGATACAACCTTATAATCGACACTGCCTCCACTATTGATTGCTACGGTGCCGCCAATACTAATACTGTCATTACTAGTCTTGGCTCCTAATTCGTCAAGTGCGATGCCGTTAACGGCCATAATTGAATCCGTATTTGATGCCAAACCATCGGTCACATCTTCAATACGAATATCATTGCCTGTTGCATTAGTGATAACAATATCAGAGCCTCTAACAACGGCATTCAATGTTGCATCTGCCGCCTGAATGGCCGCTGCTACTGTTGTTAAGTTTGCACCACCTGTAAAATCTTGCACCGCAATGGGATTTCCATTAATACTAAACGTATATCCCGATGCATAAGTTTGAGCATTATTTGGGATTGTCATTGTGACTGAGTTTGAGGCTGTTGCGGTAATTCCAGCTGCTGCCAATGCCGTATCTGCATTTATTTTTGTCGCTATTGAAGAAGCTTCTTCATTATCCGTAACTGTGATTTTTGTACCCACATCTCCAGAAAACTGAAGTACATCTGCAATAACGCCGTTTGCTCCTATTGGAGCAGAAGTCGTCGCTACCGCATTTCCAACATGTTCTTGAGTAGTCAAAGTGGATTTAATACTATATGTATCGCTGAAGGGTTTTGTATCACCTTGAAACCCACTAAAGAGGTACTCGCCACTCGCTGATTGCGTATTGACCAGCCCCATAAATTCTTGAAAAAATTGTTCTATTTCTTCACCAATCCCCATACGATCTTGAGCATTATATGAGTCATTTAATGATTGAACAGCAAGTTGCCTAGCCCGCTGCATGGAGTTGACCATGCTGCCAAAGATACTCTCTTCCTGAGTAAGTCGATCCTCGGCAGTATCACCATTAACCATATACTGATTACTACGTCCCATTGCGTCACGCAGCTGATTCGCTCGAGCAGTGCCACTCGGATCATCTGATGGCTGGAGGATGCTTTTACCTAAAGCGAGCTGTTTTTGAACTTTACTAAGAACCTCTTGCTGTTCAAGCATCGCTTTAACAGGCTGCTGCTGCATGGTTTTTGTTGAGACTCTCATAGTAATACTCTTCTATTTATCAAATACTATTCATAAGGGATTTGAACATCTGGTCTGCCGCAGCCATGACCTTTGCCGCCGCTTG
>JAOTST010000111.1 GCA_029864785.1 Chromatiales bacterium
GCGCTGGAGGTGATCACCAGCACCTTGGCTGGGTAGAGCTGCTTAACCCGCTTCGCCAACCACTTCACCCTGGGATCAAACTCTGTCCAGCTCTTTGGGGCTGTCTCTACTGACTGATAAAGTAGCTCAGGACTCAGTAGCTGTTGCGCCTCAGAGGATTCGATCTCTTTAAGCGGTGACAAGGTGGCACTGTACTCCGCCGGAAGTGGCAAAGGGTGTGCGCTAACGTTGCGCTTGGGGAAGCCCTTTACCGCATCACGAGTGTTGCGAAACAGGATGCGACCTGTGCCATGACGGTCGAGCAGGTGCTCAATCAATCGCACGCTCGCCTGACGTCTCTCTTCACTGGTTGATGAAGGGTTCTCAAGCTGCGCCAAGTAGTTCCGGTTATCCCCCTCGCTAAGGGTTGATGCAATAAACTGACGCGAGCTCTCATCGAGTTTCTCTCCGGCAATCAGCAGCTCCATCGTATCGGCGATGGGTCGATAGCTCTCCTCCTCTTCGAGAAATGCCTGATAGTCGGAGAAGCGATCACTATCTAATAGACGCAGGCGAGCGAAGTGGCTCTCTTTACCGAGCTGCTCGGGCGTGGCCGTCAACAGCAGAACCCCCTGCGTTACCTGTGCGAGCGCTTCAATGGCCTGATATTCGATACTCGGCGCTTCGGGCGACCACTCAAGATGGTGCGCCTCATCGACCACCAGCAGATCCCACTCTCCCTCCAGTGCCTGCTGATAACGTAATGGGCTGCTCATCAAAAATTCGAGATTACAGAGAATGAGCTGTTCTGTGTGGAACGGGTTGGACTGTCCACTACTCTCATCAAGCGCCTGACAGCGCGGCTCATCGAGGATCGTAAAGTGGAGGTTGAAGCGACGTAACATCTCGACCAGCCATTGATGCACCAGACTTTCGGGAACCACTATCAGCACCCGCTTGGCGCGCTCACTGAGTAGCTGCTGGTGCAGGATCAATCCCGCTTCAATGGTCTTTCCCAGCCCTACCTCATCAGCCAGCAGCACACGAGGGGCGTAACGGTTGGCCACTTCGTGGGAGATATAGAGCTGATGGGGGATCAGTGCGGTGCGTCCCCCTGCCAATCCACCAATCTCAGAGCTGCTACGAGCGGCTTGATGCAGGTGGGTCTGATAGCGAAGCTCAAACCACTTATCGTGGTCAATCTGGCCGCTAAAGAGACGCTCGATCGGACGGTTGAGCTGAATGAAGTTATCGAGCCCCATCTCATTTAGCGCAACCAGAGTGCCTCCCTCATCGTATCCCAGATAGGTGATGAGGCCATCCTCTTCATCAAGCGAGTCAACGGTCATAGACCACCCCTCGTGACTCTGCAGGTTATCTCCCTTGGCAAATTTTACACGCGTCAGAGGTGAATTCTCTTTGGCGTAGGTACGCTGTTCTTCGATTGCAGGAAAGAGGATGGTGACGGTACGGAAGTCGCTCGAAAGGACGCTACCAAGCCCAAGCTGTAGCTCAGCATCGCAGATCCAGCGCTGACCGGGAGCAAAGGTGTCTATTCTATTTTGGGTGCCCATTCAGATTCCGATTGTAGGTTGATCTTAGGTGCGATCTGGGCGAGATATTATAAGCCAAATAGCTCTCCCCATCCTGATTTAAAGGCTGTAAATCGGACGTAATTCTATATTTTTAAAAATATTCCAAAAAAAGATTAAAGAAATAAAATATATTGCAGATAATCTAGTATAAGTATAGATTGTAGATCGTTGATTTTTAATAATTAAGTAACTTTCAAGAAAATAAAAATATAATTTCATATGCGCCTGCCCTTTCACTGTCCTCACTGCAATGCCGGTTACCAAATTCCTCGAGAGCATGATGGAAAGACTCTGTCGTGTGCAAAGTGCGGAGAACGGTTTGAAATTCACTTTGAAGAAGGAGCAGAAAATAGTACCGCATCAGAAGACGGTACTCTCTTTATTCCTGTCGATGACTACACCCTACAGACGGGAAAGCTCGCATTAAAACTCAAATATATGAGTCGTGAACAACTCAAAGCCGTCCTCCAGAAGCAGCATGATCTTAAAGCTACAGGAGAGGATGTCCTCTTCGGTGAGCTACTGGTACGTGAAGGAGTTCTTACCGAGATTCAACGCAACTACGTTGTCTCTGTTCTGGAGCTCAATGAAATACGCAAAAGCGATGAACTCTTTGGCGGTATCGTTACACAAAACGATTTCACATCTAAAGACAAAGTCGATGAAAGTTTCAAAACCCAAAAAAGACTCTTCAACACAGATCAAATTAGTCGTTCAATCTCCGAAATATTGACTGAAGACGGCTCCATCACCCCCCAGCAACATGATTGTGCTATTAAGGTACAAGAACGTATTCAACAACATATTGAAGAGGTTGGTCTTAGCGAACCGATTGCTGAACTGCTCTCTAAAGAGGGCGTTATCACCCCTGAAGAACTTACCACCATTTCTGATGGCGATGAAAAAGAGGAGGAGCTGATTGAAGAGTCGCTGCCACCACCCTTTATGATCAAAGTTTCAGGTGATCATCTCAGGGCATCACTAGTAATTCTTGAAGAGGCCACAGAGACCCCATCACTGGAAGCCGTTAAGGAGGAGCTTGAATCACAAAAAGTTATCTACAATCTCCTACCCGATGATGAGATTGAACAGTTTCTTCAGAGTATGCCCAGCGCAGATGAAACAATTGATCTTGCTACAGGAATTGCTCCAGGAAAGTCAAAAGATGCCGTGATTGAGTGTGAATTTGATGAAGACCCTCTGAAAATTGGTCACATGAAGGCCAATGGTGTTGTCGACTTCAAAGACAGAGGCGATATCCCGCAGGTGAAAAAAGATGAGCTTCTTGCGACGAAGATCCCCAGAGAGCAAGGCGAAAATGGCATCGATATTTTCGGTAAAAAGATCGATTCAAGAAAGCCAGATGACGTCAAGCTACGTTGCGGTAAGGGTGCTGAGCTATCGAGTGACCGAAAGAGCGTCACAGCAAAGATTAACGGTAAGCCCATAAAAACCCCCGCAGGTGTTGTCGATGTCCTCCCCTTGTTACAGATCAAAGGCGATGTCGGTCTGGAGACTGGTCATATCCACTTTGATGGAGAAATTCAGGTCAAAGGCATGGTTGAGAGTGGTTTTGAGGTGACCGGGGGATCACTAACCGTTGATGAACTCGACGGAGCTACCGTCGATGTGCGTGGTGATCTTAACGTCAAGGGTGGCATCATCAAATCCAATGTACGCGTCGGCGGTAATTTAAAGGCCAAATACATCCGTAAGTCGGTCATCAACGTCGTCGGAGATGCCGCAATCGCTACCGAAGTGATGCAGTCGGAAATAGAGATCGGAGGCAGCTTGATCTCAGAGAAGTGCCACCTCTTTGGTTCGACAGTGGGTGCGGGAGAGGATATTACCTTCCATGATATCGGCTCAGATGCGTCAAAACCTTCAACCATTACCCTTGGAAGCAAAGGCGCTTACAGTGCCGAAAAAGAGGTGCTGAATAAGGCGATTGCCAAACAGCAGGCGGATATCGATAAGCTATCCAAAAACATTGCTGAACTTGAGACGCAAAATAATGCCCTCAACGAACAGATTGGAGAGGCCGCTCAAGTTCAAGACAAGGCGATGGTCAAAAAGCGAAATGAACCCGATGCCCCGGGAGTCGATGAAGAGATGAAGAGTGCCGAGACGGCGTTAAATCTACTGTTCGACTCTCAGGACAAGATTGCCAACGATATTCAGGATCTTCAGGCAAAGCAGCAGGAACACCTTGATGAGATAAACCATATTAAAAATGAGGTTGAAGCGATCGATGCTCTGGCCAAAAAAGAGAGTGAGAGTGAAATGGAGACGCTTGATACCCTGATTGAAACGGGCAGGAAGAAACGTCAGTGTCTCCATGTAAAGGGGGAGATGTTTGAAAAAACAACCATCAAGGCACGCCGTACCTCCTTAACTACCGATACAAAAGTCCACAAAGTCTCTATCTTTGAGGAGGAGTACACCGATAAAAGAGGTATTGAGACCTGGAGAATGAAGGTCGACAGTCTAAGAATTTAACTGTCACAGATAATATTCAGATATAAAAAAACCGCCCGAAGGCGGTTTTTTTATTTGGAGCCGTTCAACTGAATTACTCAGCAACGATACTCACAAATTTGCGATTTTTTGGTCCCTTTACTTCAAAAACAACTTTACCATCTGCTTTTGCGAAAAGAGTGTGGTCATGACCGCAACCAACATTAACTCCAGCGTGGAAACGGGTACCACGTTGACGAACGATGATATTACCTGCTGCAACAACCTCACCACCAAAGCGCTTTACGCCAAGACGTTTTGAGACCGAATCACGACCGTTACGAGTACTACCACCTGCTTTCTTATGTGCCATCTCAATATACTCCTACGAATTACGCGCTAATGCCTTTGATCTCAAGCTCAGTGTAATACTGGCGATGACCTTGGCGTTTCATGTGGTGCTTACGACGACGGAACTTAATGATATGTACCTTCTTCTCACGACCATGACCCAGAATGGTAGCAGTTACTTTACTGCCATCAACGGTAGGCGCACCCACTTTAATATTTTCACCATCGGCAACCATTAGAACCTCTGAAAGGTCAATATCGGTACCAACTTCATTTTCCAGCTTCTCTACTCGCAGCGTCTGACCTTCGGTCACACGGTACTGCTTTCCACCGGTTTTGATTACTGCGTACATGCGCAACTCCAAAAAACTGTTTGTTCGACTCACGAAAGAGCGGGGATTTTACGCAGATCACCCAACAAGGTCAATATGTATTGCCTATTATTTAATAGCTTTTCACCAACAATTTATCGAGCTCGTTGGCAAAGTCACGTCGCTCCTTCTGACTAATCGGCGGAGGCCCTCCTGTAGCGATGCCCGCATCACGCATCTCGGCCATAAAATTGCGCATAGTCAGGCGCTGACGAATATTTACCTCGCTATATAACTCACCACGAGGATTGAGCGCCAGTCCCCCTTTCTCAATCACCTCAGCAGCAAGGGGAATATCCGCCGTGATCACCAAATCATCAGGCTCCAACTGCTCTACGATGTAGTTATCAGCCACATCAAAACCGGCACCAACCTGCACGGCACGAATATAAGGTGAACGTGGGTGTTGCATTGGCTGGTTGGCAACCAAAATTAGAGGCATTTCTACACGTGCCGCTGCCCGGAAGAGCGTCTCCTTAATCACCTTGGGACAGGCATCGGCATCGACCCAAATTTGCTTCATGGACTCACATTGTTGTTGGGAATATTAATACACACTAATTAAATACTGCAATAAGTTCAATTTATCCCTATAATACGCGGTTCTCTCCTCCCATATCCACAGGTATCTGCATGGCTCCCGATCAGGCCGCCCTTCCTCCATTTAGTGAGCTGGGCCTCACACCCCAATTGCTCGACGCTCTCAATGAGATCGGTTACGAAACACCATCTCCAATTCAGGCCCAGACCATTCCGTTGCTGCTTGAAGGCAAAGATGTGCTTGGTCAAGCGCAGACAGGTACCGGAAAAACTGCTGCCTTTGCTCTGCCACTGCTCGCCAATATCGATGTACAGCGAAAAGAGACACAGGTACTGGTGCTGGCACCGACCCGTGAGCTGGCTATTCAGGTCTCCGAGGCATTTCAAAAATACGGTTCCAAGATGCAAGGATTCCATGTGCTGCCCGTCTATGGTGGCACTGACTATGCTGGCCAGATCCGTCAACTTAAGCGCGGAGCCCATGTAGTGGTCGGTACACCTGGTCGCGTCATGGATCACATGCGCAAGGGAACCCTTAAGCTAGGAGGACTCAAAGCACTGGTTCTTGATGAGGCCGATGAGATGTTACGAATGGGCTTTATCGATGATGTCGAATGGGTGCTAGAGCAGCTTCCCAAAAAACGTCAGATTGCCCTCTTCTCAGCAACCATGCCGACGGTCATTGCCGCATTGCCAAAACCTA
>JAOTST010000112.1 GCA_029864785.1 Chromatiales bacterium
CGAACATGAGGCTAAAGAGGTGAAGATCCCCTTTGACCAGATCCTCATCGCCTTAGGGCGTAGCGCCAATATCAGTAGCTTTGGACTAGAGGGGCTCAACATCCCTACCCGTGCCAACCACACCATTAAGACCAACGTATTTTTACAGACCAACTACCCCAACATCTACGCCGTGGGTGATGTCACCGGTCCCTATCAGTTCACCCACACCGCCTCACATCAGGCGTGGTATGCCGCAGTCAACGCCCTATTTGGCCGATTCAAACGTTTTAAGGTCGACTACTCAGTGATTCCGTGGGCCACCTTTACCGATCCCGAAATCGCCCGAGTCGGTCTTAATGAACAGGAGGCGATTGAGCAGAATATTCCCTACGAGGTGACCACCTACGGTATCGATGACCTTGATCGTGCCATTGCCGACGGCAGTGCCACGGGGATGATTAAGGTACTCACGGTACCCGGCAAAGATAAAATTATTGGTACAACCATCGCCGGTGAGCATGCGGGTGATCTAATTACCGAATTTGTCACCGCCATGCGCCATAATCTGGGAATGAATAAAATCCTCGGCACCATTCACATCTACCCCACACTTTCTGAGGCCAACAAGGCCGTAGCCGGTAACTGGAAAAAGGCTCATGCCCCCAAGCGACTGCTTAAATGGGTGGAGCGTTACCACCGCTGGATGAGGGGTTAAAGAGATCTAAACAATGAGTTCACGATTGACCACGCTATTATCTTTGATTTGGATGTTCCTCTTCTCTTCTCAGATTTTTGCCCTCGACAACACCTTTGATCACCAACACACACTATGGAATAAACTACTCCATAAACATGTTCACTGGATTAATAACGGCAAGGCATCGCAAGTTGACTATCGTGCATTCAAGCAAGATGAGCCTCAGTTGGAAAAATATATTGCGTCACTCTCTGCAACCGATAAAAGTGATTTTGATCGCTGGAGCCGTAATCAACGCAAGGCATTTTTGCTCAACGCCTACAATGCATTCACCATCAAACTCATTCTCTCTCGTTACCCCGAGGTTGAATCGATCAAAGATTTTGGTTCACTATTTAGCTCACCTTGGTCAAAACGCTTTTTCTCACTGTTTGGTAAGCCTGCTAACCTGGATGAGATAGAGCATGAGATGCTACGAAAACCTGGAGCCTATGATGATCCCTATATTCATGTTTCTGTCGTCTGCGCATCCATCGGCTGCCCAGCCCTTCCTAATGAGGCATTTACCGCCGATAAGATCGATCGGCAACTTAACGAAAACATGATCCGTTTTCTCTCTGATCACAGTCGGAATCGTTTTAATCCGCAATCGGGTGAGCTGGAGATCTCAAAAATATTTGACTGGTATGAAAAAGATTTTGAACAGGGCAACCGACAACTCCATTCCATCAAAGACCTATTTTCACGATTTTCCAACCAAATTTCAGACGCCCCTCAACAGCAGCAGCTGATCAAAAACAGACAAGTTGAAATCACCTATCTTAACTACGATTGGCGACTCAACGACTACACCCATAAAAAATAAGAGAATAATAATGAGCGGTTGTGACTGTAGCGTTGAGATTAAAAGTAAAGAAGAGAGCAAGGTGCTCATCATCCTGCTCATCATCAATGCATTGATGTTTCTAGTCGAAATCGTGCTGGGTATTTACAGCGACTCAACCGCCCTCATTGCCGACTCAATGGATATGCTGGCCGATGCAACCGTTTACGGTATCGGGCTCTACGCCGTCGGCAAAGCGGCTATCGTCAAGATTAAGGCCGCACATATTAGCGGGATATTTCAGATTATTTTGGGGAGCTTTGTTGCCATCGATGTTATTCGACGCATCATTATAGGCAGCGATCCCGAATCATTACTTATGGTGTTTGTCGGCATTGCCGCCCTAATTGCCAACCTCATCTGCCTACGTCTTATCGCCCAGCACCGTGATGGTGAGGTGCATATGCGCGCCAGCTGGATCTTCTCCAAAAACGATGTCATTGCCAACATCGGCATCATTTTTGGTGGTTGCCTTGTCTACCTGTTTGACTCAAGATATCCCGATCTCATCATCGGTCTTGCAATTTCCGTTATTGTAGTTCGTGGAGGCATCCATATCATTAAAGACGCAGCGGCTGAAAAAGCAGCACTGTGTAAAAGCTAGTTCCCTACAGAGGAGAGAAAGAAAATGAAAAAATATATACTACTCATGATGGCGGCGGCGCTTATTAGTGGCCCTGTCTATGCAAAAAAAGATAAGGGTGGATCGCTACCACCAGGGCTACAGAAAAAGATGGCACGTGGCGGTAAACTTCCCCACGGATGGCAGAAAAAACTCCAAAAAGGATCCAAGATAGAGCCCGAGGTCTATAAACAGGCAACGGTCATTAAACCCGCTGACGCAACGGGAGTAATCACTATTAAAGTTGATAGCAAAGTGATCCGTCTTATGAAGGCAACTCATGAAATTATCGACATTCTTCAATAACCGTTAAATCAGGAAAATCATGTCCATCGCTACTATTATCCAATCGACTCGCCCTCCATTTCTTATCCTGACGCCTATCTGTGTCTTTCTAGGACTAAGCACAGCACTAACTGTAGAGCCAAATATCGATTACACCACCTTTACCTTGATCATGATTGGCGCTATTGCCGCTCATATCAGCGTAAATACCCTCAATGAATATTTTGACTTTACCAGCGGCCTTGACCTAAAAACCGAAAAGACCCCTTTTAGCGGTGGCAGCGGTGCCTTGCCTGCCGATCCAAAAATGGCGCGTAGCGTATTGGCACTCGGTTTGATCACGTTATTTATCACCATCGTGATTGGCATCTATCTCATGATTGAGCAGAGCGCTCAGATCCTTCCCGTGGGTCTGGTAGGTGTAATGCTTATCTATACCTACACCACCTGGATCAACCGCTTTCCATTTCTCTGTCTGGTTGCACCCGGCATCGGCTTTGGGCTGTTAATGGTTGTTGGAACCCATATAGTACTCACCAAGCACTATTCATTGATGCCGCTTCTCGCAGCATTAATTCCCTTCTTTCTCGTCAATAATTTACTATTGCTTAATCAATATCCCGATATTGATGCCGACAAGAGTGTTGGAAGAAACCACCTGCCTATCGCTTATGGCACATCAAAAAGCACCATCACCTATGCCCTCTTTATGTTGGGAGCCTATCTACTGATAGCACTCTCGGTTGTAATGGGTTATTTCCCAATGTTGAGTCTTATTGCTCTGCTTCCTATGGCGCTCGCCATCTTCTCGTTAACGGGAGCCAAAAAACATTCACAGGAGATTGGAAAATTCCCTCAATATCTTGGAACCAATGTTGCGGCAACTCTGGCTACGCCACTACTCCTTGGCATATCTCTGGTCTACGGTTAAAACAAAATTCTAAAATAAAAACGGCTCGATAGTTTTCACTATCGAGCCGTTTTATTGAGAAATATTCTTACTCTATTTTTCGACAGTAACCTTAGACTCCTCAACCAGAAGCGCATAGAAATAGCCGTAACCAAAATCTCGGTCAAGTGCCACGGTGCCTTCAATGACGATCGTCTGTCCGGCACTCACAACATCGTTGGTCAATACAATCAGTTCATTGGTACCACTACCATCTTCCATGTGAATCCAGTTTTTACGCATAATGCCACTGGTGAACTTGGTCACCTTGCCGCGTACCTTAACCACCTTGCCCGATAGCTCCACCTTCTGTGCAATAACTTCGGCAATACTATAACCCCCATCAACCTTGGTCATAAGCTTGGTCGGCGAACCACTTTCAGAGGGCATAGCCTGTCCAACACTTTTTTGTGGCTTATCACCAAATGACCAATCCTTCACAGAGGTCTCCGGTGCAACCGCGCCACCTTGAACCGCACTACCTGAGAAGCTATCCACAAAGTAAAGGACAGGAAAATCGCGATTCAATGTCTTGCTGTGGAAGTTTCGCATGGCTACGCTTGTATTCACATTAAGCTCTCCCCCTTTCGTTACAACCGTATTCGGACCAGCCAACCAAACCTCTTCACGACCGGTATTAACCTGAACATAGGTGTAACCCGCAGCATTAATGGTGGAGATAACCGTACCCGTTGTTGCTCCACTCACTGATTGTGAAGCAAGCGGCGTAGTCGATTGCTGATGAGGTGCCTGCACAGGGGCAGAAGTAGGCTCTGCTTTTGTTTCTGTTGCTGGCGGGGCACTCTCCTGTTGACAACCGAGCAGAAGATTGGCGCTCACAAATAGAAATAAAGCAGCGATAAAATTATTTTTTAACACAGAAGACTCCAGAATATTTTTTAGATTTTAATAAGCAGCGGTACATTGCCTCTGCATTTTGTATTGAAACTAAAGATTACCGCACAAATCGTCAGAACTGTAGTTTTGTTTCCGCTAATATAATAATAAAACCATCACGCACTACGGTCTGTCTGACGACTTCGACCCGGTCTAAAGTAGTGGGTATTGTCGTAGTAACTTTCATCCGCATTATCACTACTCCACCCCGGCATCCCAAGAATTGGAAAGGGCTGAAGATCTTTTGGTTGAGTATAGAGTTCACCCTTCGTAAGGATATCGGCCAGCGACTCATCCACCTGCTGCAACTGCGGCGACAGTCCCTTATCAAAGAACCCCTCATCCACAGGTAACAAAATTGCGTTAGCGGTCATCCCCACATAGGGCATGAGCCCCTTCTCATACATCGCATGACCAAAGGTGATGCACTTCAACTTACCCTCAAGCTCTGCACGGCGCGCCCAGAAGAGCTCCTTCCAGCTAAAGTCACGAACCAGCTGTAGCAGCGATTCATCAGACGATGCGATCACCACGCCCCCCTCATCAAACAGTGAGAGCATATTCTCAATCGGTGAACGCCTGCCCTGATCACCGCCACCTTCAATGCGCTCTTTGGCGCGTGGAATATGGATCGAATTGATCACCGCCTTACTCTTGGGAAAGATAAACCAGGTGAGATATTGAAAGAAGTCGTGCCAATTACCCTGTCGGGTCTGCAACTCACCGGTCTGATAGATGCGCGGAGCGTAGGTCTCTGCAAAGGTGTGAGGCTTACCATCCTGTTTAACTATCTTTAACGTCTGACCACCCAGAGTCATAATCGGCTCAGGCCATGCATCAAGAACCCGTTGAAAATCGTTAATATCGGGCCACTCTTCAGATTCGGAAAACGCATCGAGTAATGGCCGCAGCGGCTCATACATCGGGGAGTATCGATAAAAGTCAGAGTGCCAACCGATCTGGGCATCAATATTGGAAGAGAGATAGTGGCGCATAAAAAGAGACTAAACTATTTAAGTTGCAGGTTATCCCAACTCTTCAAGTAGCTTCTCAATACGCTGCAACTCTTCCGATGCCGACTTGGCAATGCCCTCGAGTACCTCGGCATTTTGCAACTCCTGAGCCTGCTCTTCAGAGTCGGCGTTCAACCCCTTACGATAATCTGCTTCAATGGAGTCTAAACGTTCGCGCAGCTCATCACGCTTGGCAATCAGCTTGACCTGATCCAGTTCAATATCATCATCACTTATCATCGGTTATTACCACTCTGGGTTAATTGATAGAAGCTCATCACCTGCCCCTTATTATAGATGAGTCAGCTCTTCGAAGAGACAATATCTTACTCGGTAGGCTCAACTCTATAATTGACCTGAACCGCATCACACAGATAGTGCATAAACAGATCGGCCTGCCGGTAGTGCTTTGCAACAAAGCCGATAAATTCAGGTGACCTAATCATCGACTCATCAAATGACATCAGGGCGATAAAGTCTTTCCGCTTCAAATCATCAATCAGAGGATGATCTGCCGGATAGCCACGTGGTGGCCGTTTAAGTGACTCGCCTGACAACTCAAAATTGCGCTTAAATGGTTCAGAATCAATCGCCTGCCTCCAAGCATTGGGATTATCAACAATAAAG
>JAOTST010000113.1 GCA_029864785.1 Chromatiales bacterium
ATGCTGATGTGGCTATCGGTCCGCAAACTGAGGGTGTTGCACTATTTTTTATGTAAATCGGCTTCATCAATCTCTTGCCACTCACCCTGTGGCAATTCATTGAGATTAATGGAACCAATGGCGTAGCGGATGAGGCGTAGGGTAGGAAAACCAACGGCCGCAGTCATACGTCTGACCTGACGATTTTTTCCCTCTTTAATTGTAAGTTCTATCCAACTGGTCGGAATATTTTTACGTTCACGAATGGGGGGGGTGCGCGGCCATAGTGCCGTTGGTTCTTTGATGCGCAGGCATTTTGCTGGACGGGTTTTGCCATCTTTGAGTTGAATGCCAAGTTGTAGATGATTGATCGCATCATCACTAATTTCTCCCTCTACCTGCGCCCAGTAGGTTTTTGAGAGTTTGTGTTTTGGATCGGCGATTCGATTCTGTAGGGAGCCGTTGTCAGTCAGTAGCAGAAGACCCTCACTGTCGTAATCGAGTCGACCTGCGGGGTAAACCCCTTTTAGCTTAATAAAGGCTGCAAGCGTCGTTTTATCGCCCTCTTGACTGAATTGACTGATAACTTGAAAGGGTTTGTTGAATCGAATTGTGGTCATTATTTTGCAAACAAATATTGAAATTGGGAGGAAGATACTCATTTAGTATCTATAGACACTCTTTTTTGCATACTCTCTTTATTTGTAGTGTAACTGTAATTGAAAGATTCGTTGCTGCAAAAGGGTAAAAAGGGGCTAAAATGTGAAAAACAGAGATTTTTATTAAACGATGAGTAGAGATTCAGACGACAACTTTGATGACGATGGTGACCACGGTGTGGTGGTTGAGCGGAGTAAGCCGAAGCTGAAACGTCCGCCGATGTATAAAGTATTGCTCAATAACGACGATTATACGCCTATGGAGTTTGTGATTCTGGTGCTGGAAAAGTTTTTTGGCAAGGATCGAATGATGGCGACTAAGGTTATGTTAGCAGTACATCATGAGGGATATGGTGTGTGTGGGCTTTATAGTCGTGATGTGGCTGAGACCAAGGTCGCGCAGGTGAATGATTTTTCACGTGCTAATGAGCATCCGTTACTCTGTACCTTAGAGGCAGAGTAGATAATAAACATGATGAAGAGTAATCGCTATGTTAAGTAAAGAGCTCGAAATTTCCATCAACCGTGCATTTCAATATGCTCGTACCGAGTCGCACGAGTTTGTGACCGTGGAACACCTGCTTTGGGCACTAATTGACAGCCCCAAAGCGGTGCCTATTCTCAAGGCGTGTGGTGCTAATATCGACGCCCTGCGCGATGAACTGGATCACTATATTGAAGAGACCATTCCATCGGTACTTGAGCCTGAGCAAGAGACTCAGCCCACGCTCGGTTTTCAGCGTGTTATTCAACGTGCAGTATTTCAAGTTCAATCTTCTGAACAGCCCGAGGTGAGCAGTAGCAATGTGCTGGTGGCGATATTTAGTGAGAAAGAGTCGCATGCGCTATTTTTGTTGGAGCAACATGGCGTTGATCGACTTAGCGTGGTGCAGTATCTCTCGCATGGTGATGATGAGAGTGAGCTCAGTCTTACTGAAGAGGGAGGCGGTGATGGGGATACTCAGGAGAGTCCGCTGGTCAAATATGCGACCAACCTCAATAAGTTGGCCGAGAAGGGTAAAATTGACCCATTGATCGGGCGAGCCGCAGAGGTGGAACGAATGATTCAAATCCTCTGCCGCCGTCGCAAAAACAATCCACTGCTGGTCGGTGAGGCGGGTGTAGGTAAAACGGCGCTGGCTGAAGGACTGGCCAAGAAAATTGTTGACGGGGTGGTGCCTGAAGTCCTCAAAAATACGACCATCCACTCACTCGATTTGGGTGGACTGTTGGCGGGTACCAAATATCGTGGTGATTTTGAGAAGCGCCTCAAAGGGGTGCTTAAACAGTTGAAGGATGAACCTGAGTCGGTTCTCTTTATTGATGAGATTCACACCATTATCGGTGCGGGTTCTACATCGGGTGGCTCCATGGATGCCTCTAACCTGATTAAGCCAATGCTCGCTTCGGGTGAGCTACGCTGTATCGGCTCCACTACTTATCAGGAGTACCGTGGTATTTTTGAAAAGGATCACGCGCTTTCAAGACGGTTTCAGAAAATTGATGTAGTCGAACCCACCGTCGAAGAGACTGTTCAGATCCTACATGGGCTCAAAAGTCGCTATGAGGAGCACCATGAAGTGACCTACAGCGATGATGCGATTCGTGAGGCGGCAGAGCTCTCGGCTAAATATATGCACGACCGTCATCTACCAGATAAGGCGATCGATGTGATCGATGAGGCCGGGGCGGGCGAGCGCCTTAAACCAGAGGCCGATCGAAATAACCGAATCGACATTGAGATTATCGAGAACGTGATCGCCAAGATTGCACAGATCCCCACCAAGCAGGTCTCCACTACAGATCGTCAGTCACTACGTAATCTTGAACGTGACCTTAAGTTGATGATCTATGGTCAGGACGAGCCGATTGCATCACTGGCGACCGCCATCAAACTATCACGTTCGGGTCTGGGGCAGGAGTCGCGTCCGGTCGGTTCATTCCTCTTTGCCGGTCCTACCGGGGTCGGTAAGACCGAGGTGACTCGTCAGCTTGCCAAGGTGATGGGTATTGAGCTGATTCGCTTTGATATGTCGGAATATATGGAGCGCCACACTGTTTCGCGTCTGATTGGCGCGCCTCCCGGTTATGTCGGCTATGATCAAGGCGGCTTGCTCACTGAGGCGATCACCAAAACACCACATGCGGTGTTGTTACTTGATGAGATCGAGAAGGCGAATCCCGAGGTCTATAATATTCTGCTACAGGTGATGGATCACGGCACACTCACCGATAACAATGGCCGTAAGGCCGACTTCCGTAACGTGGTGATTGTGATGACCACCAACCTTGGGGCAGAGGCGCTTGCCAAACGCTCTATTGGTTTTACTGAGCAGGACAACACGACTGACAGTGGTGAGGCGATTAACCGTCACTTTACCCCTGAATTTAGAAACCGTCTGGATGGCGTTATTCAGTTCAAGTCGCTCGACAGTGAATCGATCCTTAAGGTGGTTGATAAGTTCCTGATTGAGCTTGAGACCCAACTTGAGTCGAAGGGGGTCTCTATGGAGACCAATGATGAGGTTCGTCAGTGGCTGGCCGATAAGGGCTTTGATAGCACTATGGGAGCTAGACCGATGGCGCGCCTGATTAAGGATGAGATAAAGAGACCTCTGGCCGAAGAGCTGCTCTTTGGCAAGCTTGAACACGGTGGTTCTGTGCAAGTTACTCTAAAGGATGGAAAGCTCGATTTCATGATCGAGGCAAGAGAGGCCGATGAGGCCGGAGAGACGAAAAAGGAGCACGTTTAATCGCTGAGGTCTCGGTAACCGTTCAGAGGTTCTCCAAGACCCGCAGAGCCTATCGGCTTAACGTGCTCTAAAGGTGATACGTCCTTTGGTCAGATCGTATGGTGTCAACTGTACAGTGACGTTGTCACCGGTGAGGATGCGAATGTAGTGCTTACGCATCTTACCGGAAATGTGAGCCGTCACGATGTGACCATTCTCTAGTTCTACACGAAATGTGGTGTTGGGAAGAGTCTCGACGACTGTTCCTTCCATTTCAATGCCTTCTTCTTTTGCCATCTGTTTTACTATACCTTCAAAATTTGCGTCGAATTCTGCCCGAATTAAGGGCGAATTCATAGTTATTTATTAGCTAATTGTGAATTATCGATGATTTATGGCAGAGAGAGAACCTTTTAATGCTTTGTTTTGTGATTTTTTGAAATTGTAGTCCTCATAATTACTGGCGAACCTTGGATTTTTAAACTATAAGTATAGTAGTGATTACTAATACCCTTGGAGGGCAACGTATGTATGCAGAGCACCACGATTTGATTAACGAATTTCCAGAATATAGCGATAAAATTCATACCCTGAAGGGTAGTAATGCGCACTTTGCCAAGTTGTTTGATGCGTACCATGAGGTTGACAAGGAAGTTCGCCATATTGAACAGGCGCTTGAAACACCATCGGATGAATATACAGAAGAGGTGAAAAAAAGACGGCTTAGTATTAAAGATCAGCTCTTTGATATGCTCAAGGCTTGAACATTAATATGTAGATAAAAAAGCGGCTATATAGCCGCTTTTTTTATTGTAAGTTCATGACTGTTCCGAACTTACGCGGTAGAAAAAATAAAATGGTTTAATGAGCCATTAAATGGAACTTAAGTTGGCCACTTATTAAAATGGCTTAATAAAAACATCGTCCAGTAGATCTAAAAACAGAACAGGGTGCATGCACCCTGTTGATAAGATAGAATTCAAAAAAACTTTATAGATAATCTTCGCTAATATGTCCTTTCGTCTACGCCATTTTTTGGCTGCCCGCACGCCTCTACTACTTTGGGCAAGCTGGTTTGCTGTCGCCAATAGCGTGCTGTTTTCAGGGGTTGCGATTAAATATTTTATTGATGCGCAGCAAACCTTCTCCACCGATGCTCAAGCCTATCTGATCGCCGCTACCTTGGGGCACTTTAGTCTACTGAGTTACGCAATGTTTATTGTAGTACTGCTACCGCTGATTATATTGCTGCCACTTAAGCGACTGATCCAGCCATTGGCCGTGCTTTTCGCTTTTGCCGGTTTACTGCTGCTGATTGGCGATACGCTAATCTATAATTTGTATAAATTTCATCTCAGTGGCTTTGTTTTTGACCTGCTGATTAATGGCGGTGGTGAGGTCTTCTCATTTTCAAAGCAGACCTGGATGCTTACAGCTGTGGTTAGCCTCAGTGCCTTATTGCTAGAGGTAGGGCTGGCATTGATAGTTTGGCAAAGCTGTGTTCAACGGCGCTCGATAGTGAGCGGGTGGTGGGTTGGAGTCATTCTGCTGCTAGCTCTACTGAGTAGTCAATCTATCCACGCCTGGGCCGATGCCGCCTATTATCGTTCTATTACCAGCACCAGCCGCTATTTGCCATTCTATTATCCGGCGACGGCCAAACGTTTTTTTGAAAGACATAATCTGGTTGATCTGCAAGCCAATCGAAATCAACGCAGTATTAAGCAGGTTGTTACAGGGGATCTTGATTACCCTAAAACCGCAATGCAGTGCAGCAAGCCTGAACAACCTTTGAACCTGCTCTATATTGTTATTGATAGCTGGCGTTATGACATGATGAGTTCATCGGTAACTCCCAATATTGCTGATTTTTCTAAAAGTGAATCGACACTATCGTTTCAGCAACATTTTAGTGGAGGAAACTCGACTCGTTCAGGAATATTCAGTCTCTTTTACGGATTGCCAAGCACCTACTGGAATACCATTAGTAGCAGCCAGGTGGGTGCTGTATTAATTGACCAGTTACAGGCACAAAACTATCAGATGGGCATCTTTGCTTCGGCCAAATTAACAAGCCCGGCGTTTGATCGAACTGTTTTTGCTAATGTTAAAAATCTTAAAGTAAATACTAAAGGTGATACATCCTGGCGGCGTGATCGAAAAATTACGGATAATTGGCTAGAATTTGTTAAAAATAAAAATAGTAGCCAGCCATTTTTTGGTTTTCTATTTTATGATTCTATTCATGGTTATAGTTTGCCACCCGATTATCCACGGCTATTTCAACCTGCCTGGAAAGAGGTGAATCACCTAGAGTTAAATAATGAGCTGGAGCCAACACCCTATCTAAATCTCTATAAGACGACGGCAAATTATGTTGATTCATTGGTGAAAGAGGTTCTGACACAGCTTAAAGATCGACAGCTTCTGGATAAAACCATCGTCGTTATTACCAGTGATCATGGTGAAGAGTTTAATGAAACGAAAATGAATAACTGGGGACATGGAAGTAACTTTACCCGTTATCAAACTCAAGTTCCGTTGGTAGTCCACTGGCCTGGGAAGCAGCACCAGAGCATATTG
>JAOTST010000114.1 GCA_029864785.1 Chromatiales bacterium
ATTGGCGACACCGATGCCGCGCTAGAGTGCGTCAAACAGTTCCATAATGATGAACAGGCGTGTGTCATTGTAAAGCATGCCAACCCCTGTGGTGTTGCCCTCGGTGCGACTCAATTGGAGGCCTATGACCGCGCCTATGCCACTGACCCTGAGTCAGCCTTTGGCGGTATTATCGCCTTCAATCAGGAGCTGGATGCGGCAACCGCTCAAGCGATCATTGACCGCCAATTTGTCGAGGTTATCATCGCCCCATTTGTAACCGATGAGGCACAGGCTGCAATTGAAGCCAAGAAAAATGTTCGTCTGTTAGTAACTGGCCACTGGTCCATTGCGCCGGTAAAATCGCTCGACTTCAAACGTGTTAATGGGGGGCTGCTGGTTCAAGATCGTGACCTTGGCATGGTATCAAGAGATGATCTAAAGGTAGTCTCCAAACGTCAACCCACCGAACAGGAGATGAATGATCTACTGTTTGCATGGCGCGTCGCCAAATTTGTAAAATCCAATGCGATTGTCTACTGCAACAATAATCAGACTATTGGTGTTGGTGCAGGTCAGATGAGTCGTATCAACTCAGCCCGTATCGCCGGCATCAAGGCAGAGCATGCAGGTCTGGAGGTGAAGGGTTCCGTAATGGCCTCTGATGCCTTCTTCCCTTTCCGAGATGGTATTGATAATGCTGCTGAGGCAGGAATTGCTGCCGTGATTCAACCCGGCGGCTCGATGCGTGATGAAGAGGTGATTGCTGCTGCTGATGAGGCCAACATGGCGATGGTCTTCACCGGAATGCGCCACTTCAGACACTAACCACCGTCAATAATATCGATTGATTAGAGAGGGCAGCCAAGGCTGCCCTCTTTTTTTCCATGCGTCTCATCTAGAATCATAAACTGATCCAATACCGTTCCATCTTCAGCAATAAAGGTTGAGGTCAATTTTCCAGACTCAACATCAATCACCTGCGATCCCCGTTTCGAGGTAGAAAATTTCATTACCGGGTGATCCAAGCTACCCGAATCACTCTTGGCAGATGAACCGATGACCAAATAGTTGGTACCCATCCCCTTGGTTAGGCAGTTATCACGGTCGATAACCATTGCCTCAGTCAACGATGAAGAGAATCCATAATGTCCATGCAACTGGAATGAACGTTCATAAACGTGACTATGTCCCGAAAGAACCATATCGACCCCACCGGCTTCTAAAATAGGCAGAATATTTTCCCGCACATCAACCATGCGTCCAAGGCTATCCCAACTTTTATCTCCCAACCCTTCCCAGGTATCATCTGAATTGTGTCCCCCTTTGGTATAAGGCGGATGATGAAAAACAGCGATCACCCAAGGATTTCTATTCTGAAACAGATCTTTCTTTAACCAGAGAGCCATATCATCGTTAGGCGCTAAAGATTCCGTTTCTGTATCCAGATAGATCAGGTGAAGTTGCCCATAATTAAATGAGAAATAGTGCTCTGTGCCGGAGGGTGCGCCACCAAGTTCGCCTGCTTCAGGAAAGGTGAAATTCTTAAAAAATGACCACCGGCGTGCATCATGATTACCGTATGCAGGCCAATAGGGATAGTGGGGCAACAGCTCAGGATAGGCATCAAAAAGTGCACTTTGAAACTCTTTCTGTTTACCCGACTTATATGCGTTATCCCCGGTAGTGAGCCACAGATCGAATGGGGGACGTGTGCCGCGTGGATGTGCCTCCATCCAGTGCATCGCCTGATTTTTTACACTTTGAGTCTCTTTACGATAGTAGCCTGGATCCCCCTGTACCCAGAGACGAACCGCTTTATCATCTGTCACATCGGGGGCAGTTACAAACCACTCAACTTTTTTACTACCAACAATCTGATAGTTGTAGCGCGTACTGGATTGCAAACCCTTTAACTGTAGTTCATGGCTTTCAACAGCCTCCGACTCCTTCACAGAGTGTACGAGCTCTTGACCAGAACCATAGTTAATCTGACCTGTAGAAGCATCTAGACTCTGCCAGCGAATCGTCACCCGATCACTCCCCAGCATTTGCAGATAGGGACCACGTACCCCCGTAAACTGACTGTCCAGATATTTCTGAACCATCCGCCCCAAAGTAAGAATTGCAATCAATATAATCAGGGTCAGAAAAAAGAGCTTAAGAATTTTTTTTAGCCGTGCCACAATCCACTATTCCAATCATTCATCGAATGGCTCCATGGTACAATATTTGGTTCCACAGTTTGAAAAAGTTTCGACAACCCATTGAAAGAGTTAACAGAGAATATAGTGAATATTTTAGTCATCGGCGGCGGTGGCCGCGAACATGCCTTGGCATGGAAAGTAGCCCAATCATCCCAAGTAACAAAGGTCTATATCGCGCCGGGCAATGCCGGTACCGCAAGTGAACCCAAAATGGAAAATGTTGCCATTGGTGTCGAAGATACCGAGGCACTAGTTCAATTTGCAAAAAACAATCATATCGCTCTCACCATCGTCGGCCCCGAGGCACCACTTGTTATCGGCGTGGTCGATGCATTTCAGGCTGTAGGTCTACGCTGCTTTGGTCCCTCACAAGCTGCGGCCCAACTAGAGGGTTCCAAGGCTTTTACCAAAGATTTTCTGGAACGTCACAAGATCCCCTCCGCCGACTACGGCAACTTTACCGAGGTTGCCCCTGCCATTGAATATATCAAACAGCAGGGCGCTCCGATTGTCGTCAAGGCCGATGGTCTTGCTGCAGGTAAAGGGGTTATTCTCGCCCAGACCGAAGCCGAAGCCATTGCCGCAGTAGAGGATATGCTGGCAGGTAACGCCTTTGGCGATGCGGGACACCGGGTGGTGATTGAAGAGTTTCTTCAAGGCGAAGAGGCAAGCTTTATCTGTATGGTTGATGGCAAGAATATCCTGCCTATGGCCACTTCACAGGATCACAAAGCCGCCTACGATGGCGATACCGGCCCCAATACAGGCGGTATGGGTGCCTACTCTCCCGCCCCGGTCGTCACTCCCGAACTTTTTGAACGCATCATGACCCAAGTGATCGAGCCTACGGTTCAAGGTATGGCCGCTGAAGGTCATCCCTATACCGGTTTTCTCTATGCCGGTGTGATGATCGATAGCAACGGTATCCCCAAGGTACTGGAGTACAACTGCCGCTTTGGGGATCCAGAGACTCAACCCATCATGATGCGTCTACAGTCCGATTTGGTAGAGCTCTGTAATGCTGCGCTCGACAAAAAATTGGACCAGACCTCTGCCAAATGGGATGAGCGCGTCGCTATGGGCGTTGTTATTGCCGCAGAGGGTTACCCCAATAGCTACTCCAAAGGTGATGTCATCTCAGGTCTTGGAGTGGGCGAAAGTAACTCGGCCAAGATATTCCATGCGGGTACTCAATTCGATGGCACCAACACCGTCACTGCTGGAGGACGCGTTCTCTGTGCCACAGCACTCGGTAACAGCGTACTTGACGCCCAGCAGAACGCCTATGCTCTCGCAAAAGAGATCAGCTGGAATGGCGCCTGGTACCGTAATGATATCGGTCATCGCGCCATTTCAAGGGAAATGGCCGCAAAATAGCTATAAATGTAGAGATACCCCCCCTATTTCGGCTAAAATAGCCTCAACCAATACAAATTATTAAATTAACTGGAGTGAATCCATGTCTGAAAAACACCCTGTCGTTGCCATCACAGGCTCTTCTGGTGCGGGTACTACGACCGTAAAGAATGCCTTTGAGCACATCTTTTTCCGTGAGCACATCAAGCCACTCGTTGTTGAGGGTGATAGTTTCCACCGCTTTGACCGTGCCGAAATGAAAGTAGCTATGACCAAGGCAGAGGCCGAAGGCGATCACTTTTTCAGCCACTTTGGCCCAGAAGCAAACCACTTTGACCTCATTGGAGAGACCTTTAAAACCTATGGCGACGATGGCAAATGTAAGCGTCGCTACTACATCCACAGTGATGAAGAGGCTATAGAGCACAACGAGCGTCTGGGTGGTACTAGCTACACTGCGGGTCAGTTCACTCCATGGCAAGAGATTGACGAAGAGACCGATTTGCTCTTCTATGAAGGTCTGCACGGCGGTGCTGCCGATGATCAAACCGATGTATCTAGTTTTGTAGATCTACTTGTAGGTGTGGTGCCTATCGTCAACCTAGAGTGGATTCAGAAGATTTTCCGCGACAATTCACAACGTGGCTACTCCGCCGAGACGATTGTCGATACCATTCTACGTCGCATGCCGGACTACATGAACTACATCACACCTCAGTTCTCACGCACCGATATCAACTTCCAGCGTGTACCGACTGTCGACACCTCAAATCCATTTATTGCGCGAGACATTCCCACGCCTGACGAAAGTTTTGTGGTAATTCGCTTTAAAGATCTGAAGAAGTTTGATGTCGATTTCATCTATCTTCTCAACATGATCCCCGACTCATTCATGTCTCGCCGTAACACCATCGTGGTACCGGGTGGCAAGATGGGTTATGCGATGGAATTAATCTTCGCCCCTATCGTTCATAGAATGATTGAGAATAGCCGAAACGGCTAGACGACTACCTATTACCGTCGTTAATAAAGACCCGCAATCGCGGGTCTTTTTATATCCGCTAGATAACGAGTGCTCCAATTTGCCTATAAACAAGCTCTATTATTATGAATGCTCCCAAAACACTTTTCTCTATTATTGATTCCCCCACACACCCTAACTTCAGCTCACTATATAAAAATGCTGGAATAGAAGAGGAGATTATCAACTCAATGCGCAGGGCGATCGGTCAATTAAAAAGACAATCCCCAGACTATATTGTTGCCGAGTTTTCCTATGCCTATAGTAGTAACTACAGTGCCATCCATACCAGCAATCTTGACGTGCTACTCCACAGCTTGAAGAGATACTCTCCTGAGACAAAAGTGATCGTACTGGTGAACAGAGATGAACTTGAGTATGTTGATCACATTAGGGAGCTTTTCCCCTTGCATGCAATTCTTAGTTATCCCGTCAATAAGGGAGAAGTTCGAGAGCTGCTCCAGCAAACAGCCTAAGAACGTGGATGACTAAGAGAGCCCCGTACATCCTGTACATAAAAAAGCCTCCTAAGAGAGGAGGCTTTTACCACGCACTCACCGTTTAATTATGTACGATAGTTGGGTGCCTCTTTGGTGATCTGCACATCATGTACATGAGACTCAGCCATACCTGCACTAGTCACACGCACAAATTCAGGTTTGCTGCGCATCTCCTCAATAGTAGCGCAACCGGTATAACCCATACTGGAACGCAAGCCACCCATTAATTGATGAAGAACAGATTGTAGAGGTCCCTTGTAGGGTACGCGACCCTCAATCCCCTCAGGTACCAATTTATCTGCCTCACTACCCTCCTGAAAATAACGATCAGATGAACCCTGCTGTGAAGCCATCGCTCCGAGTGAACCCATGCCACGGTACGATTTATAAGAACGCCCCTGGAACAGTTCAACCTCACCCGGCGCCTGTTCCGTACCGGCAAACATGCTCCCGAGCATCACTGAACTCGCCCCAGCCACAATCGCCTTGGAGAGATCACCTGAAAAACGGATACCGCCATCAGCAATGAGGGGTACACCGGTTCCAGCAAGCGCCTGAGCAACATTATCAATGGCCGTAATTTGAGGGACGCCAACACCCGCTACAATACGAGTGGTACAAATTGAACCGGGACCAATACCCACTTTAACCGCCGAGGCACCCGCCTCAACCAACGCCTTAGCTGCGGCACCGGTAGCGATGTTACCGCCAATCACCTCTAGCTCTGGAAAATTCTTTTTCACCCACGCCACACGATCAAGAACACCCTGTGAGTGACCATGAGCAGTATCCACCACAACTACATCAACCCCCGCAGCAACCAACGCCTCAATGCGCTCATCGGTACCGGCACCAACG
>JAOTST010000115.1 GCA_029864785.1 Chromatiales bacterium
ATGGGGTGAAGAGGACTTCATTCGTGCCAATGGCGAACGTCGCCTGCGTCTCTACAAGAAGTTCTATGACGCACCGGGTGATTCGAAGCCAGATTGGTGGATTATTGCTCAGC
Organism: Chromatiales bacterium; assembly: GCA_029864785.1. Lineage (GTDB taxonomy): Bacteria > Pseudomonadota > Gammaproteobacteria > Thiohalomonadales > Thiohalomonadaceae > JAOTST01. The sequence continues at coordinate 114 of JAOTST010000115.1, forward strand.
TTGCTAAGCGTATAGGCTATGACGGCTTTGATTGGAAAAATTCCAATGATGTTGCTGAAGAGTCATCACGCTTTAGTCGTGGAAACCGTAAGGCCTACCATATGATTAAGGTAGCGGCTCATGCAGAAGGTAAGACCCTACATGAGAAGCTCTATGAGTATGGCACTACAGGTATCCAGGGTCCTACTACCTACAACTATGCAACTGGCGAGCTGATGGGAACTACCCGTCTGCACGACACAACTCTTACTCAAGCAGATATTGAGGCAAGAGGCATGGCAGATGGTGCTCAGGGCGTCAATATGGCGAATAAGAAGATGACCCACTTCAACTCTCAGACTGGTAAGGTCAACATTGAGAAGCACCCATGGAGCCTCTTCGGAGACTTCTATGATTGGCTTCTGCCCAAGGGTGACGAACTTCGTTTCACCAATGGTCGAATCAATGAGATCTGGCAGTCTGGCTTTGATGACGTGGAGCGTCGTCCTTACATCAAGCAGCGTTGGCCTGAAAACTGGGTGGAAGTTCATCCAGCAGACGCCAAGAAACGTGGTATTGAGTCAGGTGATCAAGTGATGATCTACTCAGACCGTGTGGCCGCTCACAAAGATACCATTCTCGGTATCGGTGGTAGTGACTTCCAGTTTAAAGACCTGATGAAAAATGGTCATATTGAGCTGAGTAAAGCTGCTGTAACGGCTGTTGCCATTGTGACGGACAACGTGAAGCAAGGGGTTATGTTTGGTAACTTCCTTGATACACGTCAGCCTACCAATGCAGTTCAAGCCCGTGTAGTTGATAACATTAGTGGTAACTACAACTACAAAATGGGTGTGGCTCGCGTTAAGAAGATTGGTGAATCAATCTACAAGAAGAGCTTCACTAGCATGTCGTTTGCTCCAAGAAATATCGTTTAATACGATAGTTCAAGAAGCATAAAAGGCGGCCAGGGTGACCTGGCCGCCTTTTTTACGTCTGTAGAAAAGTGATTTAGAGAAGGTAACCCTCTATATGTTAAATTCAGGATCCATCATGGCAATAAAACTTTTAGCCTGTGGAGAGAGAAATTTTCCTTTGCGCAGAACCATGCCGTAACTACGTTGAGGAAAATATTCGTTTAGTGGAATTCTTGCCACCTTGTCATCATCAGTCAGGCAGACATCGGTAACGATGGATATCCCTAATCCGAGTGAGACATATTTTTTTACAATCTCCCAACCACCCGCTTCGAGGGCGACATCGTAGGTGGCGTTGTTCTGTTTAAAGACCAGATCGACCATTCGCCAGGTGCTTAGATGGCGGGGCGGAAGAATGAGGCCATAAGGGCTGATCTCTTTAAGGGTGACGCTCTCTCGATTGGCCAGTGGATGGTCGAGTGGGGTAATGAGATAGGGATCAAAATTCATGCTTGGGCTGTAGATAATGTCTTCGGGAACTTCCAGCATTGAGCCGACAGCGAAGTCGGCCTCATCGGCGCGCAGCATGGACATACCATCACGACCGGTAACATTGTGGAGTTTGATCTGAACCTTTGGATAGGTCTTGGCAAACAGGGTAATGGCATCTGGCAGAATGTAGAGAATGGTCGACTCGCCGGCAGCGATGTTGATTTCGCCACCATCGATATCACCAAACTGTGCGGCAAAACTTTCAGGTAGTTTATCGATCCCCTCTACTAGTGGATCTGAGAGTTGGTAGAGCGCTTCTCCCTCGGGTGTTAGTCGGATTTTCGGGCCACGCCTTTCAAACAGTTTGATCTCCATGTCACGCTCAAGCGCCTGTATCTGTAGGGTCACGGATGGTTGGCTCAAAAATAGAGCTTCCGCAGCGTGAGAAATACTTCCCGTACGTGCGGTGTAACAGAAGGCACGCAACTGTTTGAGTCGATTCTGCTTGTAGTAGATAGGTGAATTCATGGTTATCTCCCAAGTTGTAACGCCAGTAGCACTATTCTCTGTAGTGGGAATCGCTAAGGTTCTTAATAGAACGTCAATATTTGACCGTATGTTGTTGGATAATATGATATTAGTCGATTTTATTTTATTTTAATACTTATTATTAATTTCATTAAAACAAATAGTAAGGATTGAAATAATTAACTATTCCAATGGTAAATTCCCGTATACCCTATAGTTGATTTGCAACTAATTGATTTCATTAATAATTGACTTAAATAGGAGGGTATTTGGGGATGACTAGCGTTGAACAGATACTTGTTGCCGCCTCCTTTATGGGTGGGTTGGGACTTCTGCTGGCAGCAATGCTGGCTTATGCCAATCGTCGCCTTTTTGTCTATGAAGATCCCCGCATTGATGAGGTGGATGAGATGTTGCCCCACTCCAACTGCGGAGCCTGCGGTACGCCGGGGTGCCGCCCATTTGCTGAAATGTTGATCGAAGGGACGGTAACCCCCGGGCAGTGCACGGTTAACTCGGCCGATATGAATGTCGCTATCGCGGATTATCTGGGTGTTGATGTAGGTGGTGAAGAGAAACAGGTGGCACGTCTGGCCTGTGCAGGAGGTTCTCATGTGGCCTATACCCGTGCTCGCTATGAAGGGCTTAAAACCTGTCGAGCGGCTGCGTTGGTCTCAGGCGGTGGTAAGGGATGTACTTGGGCCTGTCTTGGTCTGGGTGATTGTGATGTCTCTTGTGATTTTGATGCCATTCATATGGATCCATATGGTCTACCTGTTGTCGATGTTGATAAATGTACCGCCTGTGGTGATTGTGTAGAGGCCTGTCCAAAAATGCTCTTTTCGTTACAACCGGTTGGTCATCGTCTCTGGTTGGCTTGTAAGAGTCTCGATAGTGCTGATATGGCTGAGGCCGATTGTGAAGTGACTTGTAACGCCTGTGGTCGTTGTTCTGCTGACTCCCCTGAAGGATTGATTACGATTAAAAATAACTTGGCCGTTATCGACTATTCAAAAAATGAGCTGGCCTCCCGACTCGCGATAGAGCGTTGCCCAACAGGAGCCATTGTCTGGCTTGATGAGGTTAAGGGTGTACTAAAGGGTGTGGGTGCCAAAAAGGTGATTCGTCGTGAACCGCTACCCCGTGGGTAGCTGAATTCACAGAATTAAATTAGATATTAGATGTTGAGAGAGATTTGTTATGAGTAAGAAGGCACAGTCATTCAAGTACCCTGGAAATCGACAGGCGATGGACGGAAATACCGCTGTTATTATGTGTGAGCGGGAGTCATCGGATGCTGCTGGAGCCTACCCCATTACCCCATCGACTCAGATGGGAGAGTACTGGGCTGAGGAGTCGACCAAAGGCCATGTCAATATTTCCGGTCGTCCGCTTATCTTTGTTGAACCAGAGAGTGAACATGCAGCGGCAGCGGTGACTGCCGGTCTGGCCATGACGGGGCTACGTGCGACCAACTTCTCATCATCACAAGGCGTCGCCTTTATGCATGAGTCGCTCTATACCGCATCGGGCAAGCATCTTCCCTATGTACTCAATATAGGTTGCCGAGCCATCACCAAGGCGAGTCTCAATGTTCATTGTGCTCATGATGATTATCACTGTGTCGATGACACTGGATTTTTTCAGGTGATGGGAAATGGTGCGCAAGGTGCGGCAGATCTCAATATCATGGCCCATAAAATATCGGAGCTTTCATTGATCCCCGGTATCGTGGCACAGGATGGATTTCTGACCACGCACCTTATTGAATCGATTCAGGTACCTGAACGTGAACTGATTAATGAGTTCCTTGGCCGCCCCGATGACATCATTGATACACCTACTCCTGCACAGAAAATGTTGTACGGTGATAAGCGTCGTCGAATTCCTGCGATTTGGGATGTCGATAATCCCATGACCTCGGGCAGTGTGCAAAATCAGGATGCCTACATGCAGGCGGTTGCTGCACAGCGCCCTTACTTCTTTGATCATATTCCTGCACTAACCGATCAGGTGATGAATGAGTTTTATGAGCTCACTGGACGCCGCTATGATCGTATCGGCCAGTATCGAGTTGACGACGCCGATTATCTGGTTGTTGGACAAGGTAGTATGTTGATTACAGCACAGGCCGTTGCCGACTATCTGCGTGAGACGCGCAAGTTAAAGGTTGGTGTGGTCGATCTGACGATGTTCCGTCCCTTCCCCGGCGATTTGATTGGGGGCGCCCTTAAAGGCAAAAAAGGGGTGGTAGTGCTAGAACGTACCGATCAACCATTGGCTGAAGACTTGCCGCTGATGCGCGAGGTGCGTGCAACCGTCTCCAAGTGCATGGAAAATGGTAGCGCAGGGTCTGATCAACCCAACGCCGGTTACCCCGTCTATAAAAAGATGAGCGATGCACCGCGTCTCTACTCGGGAGCCTATGGTCTAGGTAGTCGTGACCTGCAACCCGAGGGAATTATTGGGGCGATTGAGAATATGCTGCCGGATGGCGGAAAGCGTAATTTCTTCTACCTGTCGGTTGATTTTGTACGTGACGAGTCGGCCAGTCCTAAACAGGAGATCTATCAGCAGGAGTTGTTGGAAGCCTATCCCGATATTAAAGGGTTGGCACTCAAGGGGAGTGAAAATCCCAATCTAATGCCTAAAGATGCGATCACCGTGCGCATGCACTCGGTAGGTGGCTGGGGTGCAATCACCACCGGTAAAAACCTGGCGATGACCCTGTTTGAGTTGCTCGATTTTGATATCAAGGCCAATCCAAAATATGGCTCTGAGAAGAAGGGACAGCCTACCACTTACTATCTCTCGGCAGCACCCGAGCCGATTCGTATTAATGCTGAGTACCATTATGTTGATGTGGTGCTCTCTCCCGACCCCAACGTTTTTGAACACTCCAATCCGCTCAGTGGTCTGAAAAAGGAGGGGGTACTGATTATTCAGAGTAGCCTGGATGGTGCCGATGCAGTCTGGGCCTCTTTCCCCACACATTCGCAACGTTTTATTATCGACAATGAGATTCGCGTTTTCTACATTGATGCCTTTAAGGTCGCCCGTGAAGAGGCCTCTAATCCCGAACTCCAACTACGCATGCAGGGCATCGCCTTTCAAGGCGCCTTCTTTGCGGCATCACCGGTGATGGAGGCAGCAGACCTCAATGAAAAGACCCTCTTCCGTGCCATTGAAGATCAGGTGAGATCAAAATTTGGAGGCAAAGGAGAGCGCATTGTTGCCGATAACCTGCGTGTAGTTCGTCGCGGTTTTGATGAGGTGAAGGAGATCACCAATAAAAAGGTAACCGAGGTTTCACAGCAGAAGCTTCGCAAAGAGTCACAGCTACCGATTATGTTAAAAAAGGTGCCGGCATCTGAGAGTAGTGTGGGAGACATCCACCGCTTCTGGGAGCAGACAGGTAACTTTTATAGCAGCGGACAGGGTAGCGATAATCTGGTCGACCCCTTTATCGGCCTGAGCCTGATCCCCGCTTCAACCGGTATCTTCCGTGATATGACTCAAATTCGTTTTGAGTATCCTGAATGGATTGCTGAGAATTGTACCGCCTGTGGTAACTGCTACACCTCTTGTCCCGATAGTGCCATTCCTGGACTGGTCAATACCATCGGAGAGGTCTTTAATGCGACCGTACAGCGTGTTGAGGGACAGGGGATGCCGACTCGGCATCTACGTCGTGCTATACGCACAGTGGAAAAGAAGCTGCGCACAGCCATAACAGAGCAGGGTGATGAGAGTAACGTTAACCAGCTACTACTCAAGGCTATCAATGAGACGCTGACCGAAGTAGATCTCGATGAGCAGGAGAAAAACACACTTGCCTCAGAGTTTGATAAATTTGAAGAGG
>JAOTST010000116.1 GCA_029864785.1 Chromatiales bacterium
AGGTTCCACCGGCACGGCGAGTATTGAGGTCGCCAAACTGATCGTAATCGAAATGCATTCCTTTCTGGATTAGCCAACGAATAACATCAGGACCATCAAGGGCAAGCTGTTCAATCAGTTTAGGGTCGCCAAGATTGTATCCGGCATGCAGTGTGTCATCAAAGTGGCGTTGTGGCGTATCGGTTGGTTCAACGGAGGCCTGAATCCCACCCTCGGCCATGATGGTGTTGCTGTCACCTAAACGCAGTTTTGTTGCCAGAATCACCTTGGCACCAGACTCTGCAGCGATTAGGGCTGCAGCAGCGCCCGCACCACCACCACCAATAACCAGCACATCCGTGGTGACCACTTCTGCACCGGCGAGGTCAGCCTCATCAATTCGTGCATCGGCTTGAAGGAGCTTGGCTACTTGAGGGTGGCAGGGATCACCCCGATTGGCACCAATTTCAAGCGAAACAGTAGAATCAGCCTGATAGTCTGGATGAAAATCAGTGAGTAATTTTTCTACAGAAAGGGACGGCTTTGGCAGAGGGATCTCGTCCATAATCTGATAAGACGAGAGCGCATCCTGATAGGAAGTTGGCGTATTCATATCCAGTTAATTCAATCGGTTATATGGTTATGTTTATCTAACTTCTCAGGATATGTGATAGCTAGTTCTCCACGTCTAATCTGTTCTAGACGATGAATTAGATTTGGCGGGCGCCCATGGAAATGGGCGGTGGCTCGGCGTGCAAAGAGCCCTACACGGTTGGGAGCGATATTTTCTGGGCAACCGGTCATACAGAGATCGCATGAAACGCATACAGTAAAGAGCTCTCCAGCCTCCCTAAAACTTCCATTTGAGGCGAGACGCACGCCCTTTTGTACCTCGATCCCCTTGGGACAAGCGGTATCGCACCCCCCGCAGTGGCGACAGTTTTCAGCCTCAGGAAAAATTTCGTGAAATTTATCCTGTAGATCCCACGAGCTGGCGATCGGCCCAAGGTGATAAGAGTGTCTTGATGGGGTAGGAAAATCGAGAAACATCACATCCATCCCTTCTTCAGCGAGGGTTTGGCAACCTAAGGCCATCTCAACGCCAGACTCTTTGTTACGGCGTAACATCACTCGACAGCTACCACAAACACCCTCTAAACAACCAACGCCCTTAATTCGAGGATAACCTGCAGACCAGAGAGCCTGTATAATAGACGAGTCACTGGTAGCGGTGACCTTGTGACCATCAATTTTTAGCTCAACCATTTCAGAATTATTTATACCCATAGCGCATATTCTACATGAAGTTTTTAATAAAAACCCTCGGCTGCAAGGTCAATTGGCTCGATTCCGCACGTATCGCTACGGCCTTGGAGAGCGTGGGACACCAACAGGTTATGAATGACGATGAGGCCGAAATGGTCTTTATTAATAGCTGTACCGTTACTGCGGAAGCGGATCGAAAATCACATCAATTTGCCAATAAAACCCTTAATTTACAGAAAGATGTGATCGTTACCGGCTGCAGTACACGCGTTGATGGGGGGAGCTGGAGTGCTCGTTCCGATGACAGCATCATGGTGTTACAGGATGAGCTGGCAATCTTTAACCGGTTTGATATAGATCCAGATGAGGTTCCTTTTCCGGTCACCAGTCGCACTCGGCTGCCAATCTCCATTCAGACAGGATGTGATAATGAGTGCAGCTTCTGCATTACCCGTCTGGCACGGGGAAAGCACCAAAATATCCCGGAAAAACAGGTTATTGATCAGATTAAGCACGCTATTGATGAGGGGGTGCGTGAGGTCGTACTCACCGGCATTAACCTTGCGGCATGGGGCAGCGAGAACAGTAATAATGCGTCATCGAGTCATTTGCATCGCCTTTTAGAGGCTATTTTGAGCAAAACAACCATCGAAAGGATACGTTTCTCCTCACTGGGTCCACAATATATTCAGCAACCATTTTTTGACCTTTTTGCAGACTCCAGAGTGTGTGACTACCTTCATGTATCGATGCAGAGCGGTAGCAACTCCGTGCTTGATCGAATGGTTCGAGGTCATGGAACCGAAGAGATTGCCAAAATTGCTGAAATGGCACGTAAAGTCAGGCCAAATACAGCAGTAGCGGCCGATATTATTGCCGGTTTTCCTGGCGAAACGGATAGCGAGCATCAAGAGACGGTCGATTTTATTCAACAAATCGGTTTCTCTAAACTGCATGTATTCCCCTATTCTGAACGAGAAGGTACCCCTGCAGCCGACCATTCTGACCCCATTGAACGCAAATTACGAAAGGAACGCGCTAAAGAGATTAGAGAGATAGCACTCAATTTGCGCAAAACGTATATTCAGGAACAGATGGGGCGAAATTTTTCCATTTTAGCCGAGGAGGGCGGTCATGGATTGACCTCCAACTACATCCGTGTACGCTGTGATGGTGCAAAACAGGGTGAAATTACCACTGTGACACTAAATGAAGAGACACTAGCCGAAAAAATATAATTATGAGTGAAGCGAAATTTAAAAAAGATACCAATGGGCTCCATTTTGCAGCCGGCGCCTTTGTTGGCGGTATTACCTCTATGGGGCTGAATAGTCTGGCCGGTTTTCCTGAATCAGATGCGGCATATATTGGATTGTTGGCAACTGTCGTGTTGGGAGCATTCAAATCGGCTCGCGATGGCAAACACTATCCTCAACTGGTCGCTTGGAAGAATGGTTCTCTGATTGCTGCGGGTGGATTGATAACACCTATTATGCTGGCTATTGGCAGCTAACAACAAAGGTAAAAACAATAGCGTTTCAGGCACTCAGTTAAACAATAATCAGGTTTTTGTTTAGGTAGGGGCATATTTCACCTATATAGCAAAATCTGCAACTCTTTGTTTTATAAGTATGAATTCACATAAACAGGGATGTATAATGCGTACTTTACATAATAGACATTATGCGCAGTTGCGTTTTAAATTGCTTTTTCAGGGAGTCGCTTCTGAATCAAGAAATAATGTAATTTTGAGTCTACCTATTATCACTTGGTGTTGTCTCAACGCTCTTCTTCTTGCACGGATGATGCACGTCAGTTTAGATTGCTGCTATATAACTGCTGCGCCTGAAACAATAGGATAAGCAAGAATCAGAAAAGCGATAATTGCAATGGCGTAGATGACTCTGTCGATGGTGTCCATGCATGTATAACCTCCTTGTATCCCTTAATGCGAAACATAGCATAAAGATTCACAGTTGGGAATATTGTGCTCTGCATGGATAATATTATTCTATAAATAGAACGTTAAGTTAAAGCGGTATTTGTTGAAATATCACATGGCTATTACTGATAACCCCGATATAATGTCTCGTTCAATATTATTAAAAAGTGACTTTTTGATTTAGATGTCTGTTTCAGTTGATATTCAATTTTTAAGGAATTTCGTTCCGTTAGGTGAACTGACGATCGATAATCTGCAAGAGTTGGCTGGCAAAACCAAGCTGGAATCACTGGATAAAGAGAAACCGCTTTTTAAACGTGGGCAGACCGATCGCTATTCGATCTATCTACTACAGGGTGAGCTCTTTTTGCTTGAGGCAGATGGGAGTAAAACTATCCTTACTGGAGGTTCAAACCAGTCGCGACACCCCATTGATCACAATACGCCACGTACCCAAACAGCAATCGCCAAAACGCCTATCCAGTTTTTCCGAGTTGATAACGATTATCTGGAACTTCTGCTCTCATGGGATAAAAGCAGTAGCACGGTAGTATCGGGTATTGATGCATCTGAGGAAGATGACGACGACTGGATGGGGAATATGCTTCAGTCGGAGATTTTTCAGCGTATTCCTCCTGCCAGTATTCAGATGTTGTTTATCAAGATGGAGGCTGTCCCCTTTAAGGAGGGAGAGACGGTAATTACCCAAGGTGATGAAGGTGATTACTACTACTACATTCGAAAAGGTCGCTGCGTAGTGACGCATGTGGGGGCAAGTGGTAAGGATATGAAGTTGGCAGAACTTGAGGCCGGTACCGGTTTCGGTGAGGATGCCCTGATATCTAGCAACACGCGTAATGCGACGGTATCGATGCTGACTGATGGCGTATTGATGCGCTTAGGAAAGACAGATTTTGAAGAGTTGTTGAAGAATCCTACACTCAGTATGGTTGATTTTGATACCGCCAATCAAATGGTCAAAGAGGAGAAAGCGGCTATTATTGATGTGCGCCACGAAAAGGAGTTTAAACAGTCAAACATCAAAGGCAGTCTTAATATCCCGCTATTTATGCTGCGCTTTAAGGCGAAAGGACTCTCAAAAAAGCATAAATATATTATGGTGTGCGATACGGGACGGCGCAGCTCATCTGGAGCCTTCATTCTTAATGAGAAGGGCTATGACGCTTACTTTATTGATGGTGGTCTAAAGAAGGTGAGCGAAACCCTGAGAGAAAAAAAACAGCAGCAAGCTGAGGATTAATATTAATCTTGCAGTTGGAACAGCCTATTAAAATTATTCCAGCTTTTCTGTGCGATCGATTCCACAGTCTCCTCTCTTAATTCGGCCAGTTTTTTGGCGACATGTTTTACATAGAGTGGCTGATTCGGTTTGCCCCGAAATGGCATCGGCGCTAAATAGGGTGAGTCTGTCTCAATCATAAACCACTCATCGGGGATCGCCTTGGCTACCTGTTGCAACTCTTTGGCGCTGTTGAAGGTGACAATTCCAGAAAATGAGATATAGAAACCCATTTCGATGGCTGCCTGTGCCGTTTTAAGATCTTCCACAAAGCAGTGCATGATGCCGCCAACCTGATCAGCTCCCTCTTCACGCATAATTTTTAGCGTCTCTTCCCTGGCCTCACGCGAGTGAATTATAAGTGGCTTTTGAGTGAGTTTTGCAGCCTTGATATGGGTACGGAAGCGCTCCTTCTGCCACTCGGTATCCCCTTCGCTGCGAAAAAAGTCGAGACCGGTCTCCCCTATTGCGATGACCTTGAGGTGATCGGCTAGCTGCACCAGCTTATCGACAGTAGGTTCTTCCCGGCCTTCTTCATTAGGATGAACCCCTACGCTGGCATAGACCGTATCAAACTGTTCGGCGCAGTTAAGAACTGCCGGAAAATTTTCGAAATCGATACTGACGCAGAGAAAACGTTCCACACCTTCGGCTTGAGCCGAAGCTAGAGCGTTGCTGAGTTGTCCATCGTATTGAGAGAGGTCGAGCCTATCGAGGTGACAGTGGCTATCTACAAGTTGCATGTATATGGAGTATTAAAGGTTAAAAGAGCCCATTGTTACGGGATGGTTAGCGCGTTAGAGTTACATTGTGTGGGTTTGACGATCGGACTTAAGTGCTCCAGCCAGATAGGTTTCGATTTTACCGCGAATATCTTTACCCACCTCCTTACTAAACTGCACGCCAATACCTGGTGAACGTCCACCTTGGGATCCCTCGGGGGTGAGCCAGACCACTTTGCCAGCAATGGGGAGTTTCTCCTTCTCATCCATCAATGAAAAAAGCATGAATACCTCATCACCTACTTTATATTTTCCATTGGTGGGGACAAAGAGTCCACCATTTTTCACAAAGGGCATATAGGCCGCATAAAGTGAGCCTTTATCCTTAATGGTGACAGAGAGCATTCCGCCCTTCATTCCTGGTTGCATAACTCGTTAAGCCTCTAAAGATTTTGCCAACGTAAAAAGAGTCCTTCTAGCAGTAACTGTTGATTGGCCTGAGTAAACCATGCCCTTTTGGATTTTTGCATCTCATCCATAAAGTGAAATAACCCCTTTTTTGGCATATTACTGATTAGCTCGGCAGTTTCATTGGGAAGAGTAAACGATGCGTTCTCTTTTCCTAATGTCTCTTTTAGCAACTGA
>JAOTST010000117.1 GCA_029864785.1 Chromatiales bacterium
GTGCTGTGGACTATATTACTAAACCGGTTAACTTTACAATTACTCATGCACGAATTAAGACCCATATCGAACTTAAATTTCAGCGTGACTATCTTGCAAACTTATCATTAAAAGATGGCATTACTGGCGTTTCAAATAGACGGCGCTTTGATAAAGGGTTTGAGCGGGCGCATGAAAATGCAATAAAGTCTCAAAAATCACTATCTTTACTGATGATTGATATTGATTTTTTTAAGCAATATAACGATTATCATGGTTACCTGACTGGTGATGATGTTTTGAAAACAGTTGCAACAACAATAGAGGAAGCTATTGAGTCGATGTTCAATAAAACAGAGAATCTGGTGGCGCGGCTTGATGGTAAACGCTTTGTGTGTATGCTTCCAAATGTAGCATATGAACAGATGAATTCTGCGGGTCAGTTGATTATAAATTCTGTTCGTTCTCTCAATATTCATCATGAACTTTCAACTGTTTCTGATGTTTTAACGGTTAGTATTGGAGGAGTATCGTTCGTACCAAACCGAGGAGATCGGTTAGAGGATGCCATTGAAGGTGCCGATGAGATGCTCTATCGTGCTAAGGAACAGGGACGAAATAGGCTCTCTATTTAATTGATTTAATACTCTCTGAGGTTTAATAACCAGTAGGTTATTTTTGTTGATGAATTCTATTCCCTATAATCCACCCCATCATGATGGATTGGATCTGGTTTTTGAAGATGATTGGCTTCTTGTTGTAAATAAGCCGAGTGGTCTTTTATCTGTCCCTGGCAGGGGAGAAGATAAAAGAGATAGTTTGGCCTCAAGAGTTATGGCTGAGTATCCCGATGCTCTTATTGTCCATCGTCTCGATATGTCAACTTCTGGTTTGATGGTACTTGCAAAAGGTAAACAGGCTCATCGTGGATTGAGTCTGCTCTTTCAAGATCAACAGATGAAAAAATGTTATGTCGCTGTCGTTGATGGCGTTGTTGAGTCATTGACCGGAGAGGTTGATCTACCACTGATAACTGATTGGCCTAACCGACCACGGCAAAAGGTTGATTATGAATTGGGTAAACCATCTTTAACGAGTTACAGAGTTATTGGGCATAATGATGAAGCCGTGACGACACGCATTGAATTAAAACCAAAGACAGGGCGTTCACATCAACTCCGTGTCCATATGCTCTCTATAGGTCATCCGATAGTAGGAGATGAGCTCTACGCCAGTCGTGATGTTATAGATAAAGCGAGTCGTTTGCTGTTGCATGCATCAGCACTCTCTTTTACTCATCCTGTAACCAAACAGAGACTCAGTTTTAAAAGTGATGTCCCTTTTTAATGGATTCGCTATTTCTATTTGTAAATAGAGTTCGTGATTTTTAGGTTAAATCTAATCAATTTAGATTGAGATACCATAAGGTCGATCAGGGAGAAATTTTTACGTTGGGAAATGAAATATTGGAGAGTTAGATTGAGACATCCATGTCTCTATCTTGTTCATTGTATGGTCGGGACGAGAGGATTCGAACCTCCGACCACTTCACCCCCAGCGAAGTGCGCTACCAGGCTGCGCTACGTCCCGAAATGATATACTGCCCTGCATAGTTACGTATATTTCGTTTTCAAAATCGAAATAGACCTATGATTGAATATGGCCGCATATTTTCTACACTCTTTCGGGTGGGGGAGCAGAGTCACTGTGGTGCACTACCAAGCGACGCTACATACCGAAAGAGCGCGCAATTATACACAAGATGACAGTGACAAGAAACGTGATAAAGCACCAATTTGAACAATATATTATATCGCTGTGTCAGCACTTGAGCCGCTCTTCTGGGAATCCTTTCCGATGGAGGTAAGAATATTGTCCCAAACTGTTGAGGGAGATAGCCATCTGCGGATGATCGTTGATCAATGGGGATTATCGGTCGCTGATAATGCCCCTGTTGAACTGATTTGGGATGGTGAAAAATTGTCAATAATCCATCATGATTTCCCAGCGATGGGGGCTTACTTTGTCGATTTTGTGGGTGGCGCTGTTGGCCATCGTCGTCGTTTTGGTGGTGGTCGAGGGCAGATGATTGCTAAAGCAGCGGGACTTAAACAAGGTGTTAATCCCATATTGGTAGATGCCACAGCGGGGTGGGGTAGAGATGCCTATCTACTGGCCACTCTGGGCTGCAAGGTAACCATGATCGAGCGTTCTCCCATTGTGGCTGCACTGTTAGAGGATGGCCTACGACGAGCGCAGGCCGATTCTGAGATTGGCCAAATGGTGACAGAGCGGCTTCACTTGGTGGCGGCGGACGCTATTGAGTGGCTGACTCATAGTGATTTAGAACCTGATGTGGTCTATCTTGACCCGATGTTTCCGCACCGCAATAAAACAGCGCAGGTGAAGAAGGAGTCGTTCTACCTACAGCAACTACTTGGGCCTGCAACTGATGGTGATGCGTTATTGAAGACCTCCCTCAAAGTGGCGCAAAAACGGGTTGTGGTAAAGCGTCCCAAGCAGGCATCACTCTTGACTGAGCAAAAGCCGACTCACAGTTATATGACCAAAAGTCACCGATTTGATGCTTATATTAAATAGGGCTATTTGACGATATAGACTTTGTCGCCTACATCCATCATGTTGAAAATGCGCTTCATATCAGCGTTAACGGTTCTGACGCAGCCGTGCGAGGCCTTAGTGCCAATGCTAGCAGGATTGGCGGTACCGTGAATGGCATAGGTCTTGCCAATATTGAGAGCATAATCACCAATTGAGCCTCTGAAGCAGCGTTCTCCGGCGGCGATGTCGCTCTTGAACTCCTCTTCCATCGATTTAGGGATGCACCACTCAATTCCGAGCGGATCATAGATCTTCCAGCGAACTTGATACTCACCGGGATCGGTGTAATAACACTTTCCCCCCTTCTCTTTGGGTTGGCAGCGATCCATTCCCAGAGCGACCTTCGCTGAATAGACAACCTGTTCGCTCTTTTCGCCCTCTTCACGTTCGAAGACCTTTAACAAAAAGTCAGATTTATTGATGGTAATGTAGCGATGGATGTTTTTAGGGCGACCAGAAGGGATGGGGCCTGGTTGAGGTGTGAAATTGGCGGTGTAATTTCCGTTAATCCAGAGAGGCTTGGAGCGTGGCGTCCATTTATCGTTGGGGAAAGTACCGCTAACCTTAATCCATTCGCCACGCTGCTCTTTTGATGTGAAGCGTGTCTCAGAGCTCCAGACAGCAACAATTTTTCCATCAGGTGCATCTCTTACCGATGCTAGGGTTGTTAATTGATAGGTTTGAGCACGATAGGTAGATATTGCGGGTGTACTTTCAAGTGTGGTTGATGCAAAGAGGTTCGCGTGGTAAAAAATTACCAGTAGGAGTAGATAGTTAGAAAAATCGTAGGAACTACTTTTTGGGATATGCATCTTTAAGTCGTTGAATCTCATCCATTAAATGATTGCACAGTTCATCATAGTTAGTAATTATATCACCCCTTATGGCTTGCTCAAGTTGGTTAGCTGCTGCCCCTAGCGCTGGAACACCCGTGTAGCGTGTTGCACCATTCAATTTATGAGTTGTCTCTAGCAGGTTTGTATAATCATTTTCTTTACACTGCAGAGCAATTTTTTCCTTATAAGTGGGGAGTTCATTAACAAGCATTCCAAATAGCTCATCGGCCAATTCAGCATCACCTCCTGCCTGTTTGATAGCGGCTTCTGAGTCGAATATGTCCAGCTCGTTATTCATCCTTCATCCTTGTGTATTCTAAAATTGGTCTAATTTGGGTGATTGTAACTCAATATCAAATGTTGGCAAGCATGCTTTATAATGGCGACGATTTAGTCTTTATTGAGAATTTATGATGGCGTTTCAGACGATAGAGTCGTTTGTAGGAAATACCCCGCTGGTAAGATTACAGAGGATGGTTGAGGGTCATTCGACCGTGTTGGTTAAACTGGAGGGCAATAATCCTGCCGGATCAGTCAAAGACCGCCCTGCACTGAGTATGATTCAGCGGGCTGAAGAGCGGGGCGATATCCAACCAGGCGATACCCTGATTGAGGCAACCAGCGGCAATACGGGCATCGCTCTGGCTATGGCCGCAGCGATTAAAGGCTACAAGATGATTTTGGTCATGCCTTCTAATATGAGTGCGGAGCGTCGTGCTTCAATGCTCGCCTATGGTGCTGAATTAGTGACGGTAACTAAGGAAGAGGGGATGGAGGGTGCACGTGATCTGGCTCTCAAGATGGAGAGTGAGGGACGGGGCATTGTGCTTGATCAGTTCTCTAATATGGATAATCCGCGGGCTCATTATGAGACAACCGGTCCAGAAATATGGCGTGATACAGAGGGAAGGATTACCCATTTTGTGAGTGCTATGGGAACAACAGGTACCATTATGGGCTGTTCTCACTATCTCAAAGAGCAAAGTAGTGACGTACAAATTGTGGGTGTGCAGCCTGAGGATGGTGCTTCTATTCCAGGTATTCGCCGTTGGACAGAAGCCTATCTGCCAAAAATATATGAGGCATCACGCGTTGATCGATTAATCGATATGGGGCAACAAGAAGCCGAGGATGTCACGCGCCGTCTGGCGGCGGAAGAGGGGATTTTTTGCGGTATATCCTCCGGTGGTGCGGTGGCTGCGGCACTGCGTATTGCTCACGAAGTTGAGAATAGCATTATTGTCACCATCATCTGTGATCGAGGGGATCGTTATCTCTCCACAGGTGTCTTTCCTTCCAAATAGGTTCACTAGAAAAGGTTTTATAGCATGGGTAAAAGAGGCCGCCGTCGCGGTAAAAAATTGCCAGAGGATATCGTTGAGGTCGTTATTGAAGGACTCTCTCACGATGGACGTGGTGTCGCTAGAGTTAATGATAAAGCAGTATTTGTTGAGGGGGCTCTGCCCGGCGAGCGGGTAACGTTCAATTACGTTGAGGTTAATCGTACCTACGATATCGGTAAGGTATGTGATGTTCTTGAAGCCTCTTCTGATCGAGTTGAACCAAAATGTGCTGTTTATGGTCTTTGTGGTGGTTGTTCATTACAGCATATGGAGGCGACAAAACAGATTGAATCTAAACAGTCGATCCTACTCGATAATTTTGAGCGTATCGGAAAAGTTTCGGCTGATGAGATTGTAGCGCCCCTCGTGAATCAATCGCCATGGGGCTATCGACGTAAGGCGCGCTTGGGTGTACGTTCAGTGAAGGGTAAGGGGCGTGTACTGGTTGGGTTTCGTGAAAAGCGTAATAGCTTTATTACCGATATGCACCGCTGTGAAGTGCTCCATCCTAGCGTCGGTGATCGGCTTGATGATCTCAGTGAGGTCATCGGCAGCCTTGAAGCACACAATCGTATCGCCCAAATTGAGGTGGCAGTAGATGATACAAAGGCCGCTCTGGTTTTTCGTAACCTCGATCCACTATCGGAGGCAGATCAGCAGAAGCTGACCGCATTTGCACAACAGTTTGACCTGCATATCTATCTGCAACCCAAGGGCCCGGATAGTGTGACACCGCTCTGGCCAGAACAGATTGAACTGGTTTATGCACTGCCAAAGTTTGGTGTGAGCTATCAGTTTCAACCCACGGACTTTACCCAGGTTAATAGTGAGATCAATCAGCAAATGATTAGCCGTGCGATCGACTGGCTTGATCTACATGAGGATGAGCGAGTACTGGATCTTTTTTGTGGTATTGGTAATTTCACGCTGGCACTAGCGACTAGAGCCAAGTCTGTGGTCGGTGTTGAGGGGAGTGAGGCGCTGGTTGAACGAGCCAGAGAGAACGTATCAAGAAATGGTATCGAGAATGTTGAATAT
>JAOTST010000118.1 GCA_029864785.1 Chromatiales bacterium
CATCTCCTACCTACTCTATCCGAAGGTGTTTGAGGCATTTACCCAACACCAATCGGACTACTCAGACACTAGCCGAGTGCCTACCCCAGTATTCCTCTATGGTCTCGAACCCGATGAGGAAGTTTCTGTGGAGATCAACAAAGGAAAGTCTGCGATCATCAAATTTCTCACGATGGGGCATGGACAGTCTGATGGCACCCGTCCTCTCTTCTTTGAAATTAATGGCGTACCACGCGAAGTCGCTATATTGGACAACTCGCTTGCAGATTCAGTGCTTCAGCGCACCAAGGCTGATCCCGACAATCCAGCCCATATTGGTGCAACAATGCCCGGCATGGTTGTCAGTCTGCACGTCAATAGTGGTGACCAGATCAAAAAAGGTGACAAACTACTGGTTCTTGAGGCAATGAAGATGGAGACTACATTCCACACCGAGCACGATGGCATGGTGACTCAAGTCGTGGTGCAACAGGGAGCAACCGTAGAGACAGGTGATCTGCTGATGGTAATTGAGTAAGCACCCATTAATGCTATTTGTTTTGACTACTTTGAGTTGTTTCTATTAAGGCGAAATACGTCAATCTCGCCTTAATAATCTATATCTCACTTCAAAATATCCATCTTGTAGCCTTAACACTTAACTTAATTTAGGCCCAGTCAGGTTCCACAAAAGGTTGGCTCGCATCACCGGTATAACTGACCGATACAATCCCATAGGTCGCCTCACCTTTGGGTAACGTTACCATCACTTCGTCATCAATCGACTTTCCCAACAGAGCACGTGCCATTGGCGAGTCGATACTGAACCAACCGCGCTTGGGATCAAACTCATCAGGACCGACAATACGAAATTCACTCTCCTGAGCATCCTCATCCTCTAAGGTGATCCATGCTCCGAAAAAGACCCGATCTTGATCATCGGGAATCCGCTCAACCACCTGTAACGCCTCAAGACGTTTACGCAAGAAACGAACACGGCGGTCGATCTCCCTCAATTGCTTTTTGCCATAAATATACTCGGCATTCTCCGAGCGATCACCCTGTGCGGCAGCCTCAGATACAGAGCGAGTCACCTTGGGGCGTTTTGTACGCCACAGAAAATCAAGTTCGGCACGCATATACGCTTCGCCCTCAACGGTGATGTAGTTCGACTTATCAGTCATTGAATAGGATCAACTTAGGTCGTATGAATGTAAATGTCATTGTTCAGTACCAATAGTGATTATAGCAGCCACTACTCCTACTCTTCTCCACAATCGATATAGTTATCAGGTACAAAACGTGGCGTACAGATCGCCAGAAAGATAAGGTCATCACTACCTGTATTGGTAATGCGTTGGCGTATCCCCGCAGGAATCACCACCACATCTTCGGCGATCACCTCTCTGGCTGGCTCATCCCCCACTTCAGCAAGACCAGAGCCCTCCACTATCAAATAATGTTCAGCAGTCTCTTTTAATCGATGCCAGCGAGTCGTCTGACCCGGCTCAACACGCGCCTTGGCGACAGATATGGCGGGATCATCCGAACTATTGAGCAACTCCGTGATATAGCACCCCTCCTTAAAAAAGTACTCTGCTTGCCCGTCGTTATGCTGTATAAACTCCATCAATTCAGAAATATTTAATTCCTTGCCCTGCCCACTATCTATGTCGCTCATGTCCCAGCCCGAAAAATTAGAAATTCATATTGAGATCAAAGATAACGATATGGTCGCCATCGATCAAATTGCCGATCAGTGTGAACTCTCCAAGCAGCGTATCAAATATGCGATGAAGAAGGGTGCGGTATGGCTGACTCATGCAAGAAAAAATGACAAAGAGGGACATACCCAACGCCTGCGTCGAGCCAAGAAGCAGCTTAACGTGGGGGATACCTTACACCTCTATTACGATGAACACCTACTCGCAGTCGAACCACCTACCGCTATACTCATTTCTGATGAGGGAGATTATTCCATCTGGTACAAACCCTACGGCATGCTGTCGCAGGGTTCCAAATGGAGCGACCACTGCACCATCAACCGCTGGGCCGAGCAGCACCTGTTACCAGAACGTCCGGCGTTTATTGTGCATCGCCTCGACCGTGCCGCCAGCGGACTTATCTTAATCGCCCACAAAAAGGGAACTGCTAGCGGCTTGGCAAAACTGTTTGAAAAGCGGGAGATAGACAAACGCTATCGGGTCATCGTACATGGCAATTTTGGTGTCTATCCCCGCACCATGAACAGCGAGATCGATGACCGAACCGCGAGCAGCAAAGCCTCTCTACTCGATTATGACTCAGAGCTAGACCGCTCTCTGCTGGAGGTGACGATTGAGAGCGGTCGCAAGCATCAGATCCGCCGTCATCTCTCTGAAATCGGCTTTCCAGTAGTGGGAGATCGACTCTATGGTGAAGAGGGAGATAGTGATGATCTACAACTCATCGCCTATCGACTCAGCTTTATCGACCCTGCCAACGATGAGCAGCACGACTACCAACTCCCCGATGAGCTAATGACCTGTTTTTTGACTGAAAACTAGGCTGTCACACATTTTTGTGCATACGAAACTACTAAAATTTCTTAACCAAACAGTCCAAAGTTTACAATAACTTTCTTAAAAGTTTACAATAACTTTCTAAAAAGTTTACAATAACTTTCTAAAAAGTTTACAATAAATACAATAGAGAGAGTCAAAAGTTTCTAATGGCCAAAAAAACCACAGAAAAAACCAGGATTATCAGAAGCTTTCTTGTTGATGCTGTACGAGCAGGCCAGCAGGATATTGTTCAATCTGCTTCTGTGGCTTTTGCTATTTCAAGACAATCCATCAATAGACACCTAAAAGCTCTTGTCGATGAGGGTAGATTACTCTCATCTGGCAACACAAAGGGCCGAGTCTATTCTCTTGGCCCGGTAAGAAGAAAAGCGCTCCAATACAGATTATCTGAATTAGATGAGCATATTGTCCATAGAAAGGACTTTGGTTTTGTCTTTGATGATCTCCCCGATAATGTGTCGGAAATCTGCCACTATGGCTTTACCGAAATGCTCAACAACGCCATTGATCACTCTGATGGTGAGTTTGTGACTGTCTATGTTATACGTAAAGAACAAAAGATTGTTATTGGAATAGAAGATGATGGTGAAGGTATCTTTAAACGTATAGCCAGGATTATGGAGCTACCAGATCCAAGAGAGTCGATTTTAGAACTGAGCAAAGGAAAATTGACCACAGATCCTGACAATCACTCTGGAGAGGGCGTCTTTTTCACAAGCCGTGCTTTTGACTGGTTCTATATAGAATCTGGAGACCTACTTTTTGCTCATGATGATGATTCACTAAATGATCATCTTCTTCATAACCGTGTTGATAGGAAAGGCACGGCCGTCCATATGGCAATTGCTCTGGATAGCAAACGGGATCTCGGAGAGATTTTTGATGAATTTAGCAGCGGCCCTGATGAATATAGTTTTAACCGAACCGTTGTCCCCGTTCGCTTAGCTGCTTATGAGGGAGAAACTCTCGTATCCAGATCACAGGCGAAGAGAATATTGACACGAGTTGAGCGATTCACAGACGTTCTACTTGATTTCGAAGGGGTTGATAAGATTGGGCAAGCATTTGCAGATGAAGTTTTCAGAGTATTCAGTAACAGTCACCCAAATACTGAAATCACTCCGATCAAAACTTCAAAACAGATTGATCAGATGATCGCTAGAGCCCGATCCAATAAATAAGAAAATTCTAAAAACTAGGTAGCTAATAACTCGCTTAATCCCCCCATCGCATCCAAATATTTCCAAATTCTAATATAAGGCTGTAAAATAGCCGGCTGCTTTCGGGCTTGGTGGCTATAGCTTGTCGAAATACTCACAGCAACAGTCCG
Source organism: Chromatiales bacterium (assembly GCA_029864785.1). Taxonomy (GTDB): domain Bacteria; phylum Pseudomonadota; class Gammaproteobacteria; order Thiohalomonadales; family Thiohalomonadaceae; genus JAOTST01. Next base: position 3,874 of record JAOTST010000118.1, read on the forward strand.
CGCCATCTTAGATGGTTTTAAATAAGCAACGAATTCAATAACTTATTATTTATTAATTGGAGAAAAAACAATGAGACTCATTCTTTTGGGTGCACCTGGCGCAGGTAAAGGTACTGTTGCAAAAATGCTGACCGCTATCGACGGTTCTGTTCAAATCTCAACTGGCGACATCCTGCGTGGCGCTGTTCGCGACGGAACTGACCTGGGTAAAGAGGCCAAGGGTTACATGAACTCTGGCGCACTGGTTCCTGATGAGCTGATTCTCAATATCATGGGTGAGCGTCTTCTTGAGGACGACTGCAAGAGCGGTTTCCTGCTTGACGGTTTCCCACGCACTATCCCACAAGCTGACGCACTGGGCGAAATGCTCACTAAGCTCGGCATCACGCTTGATGGCGCAGTAAACCTCGACGTTCCACGTGACGTTATCCTAGACCGTTTGACTACTCGTCGCACCTGCTCAAACTCTGAGTGCCAGGCTATCTACAACGTTAAGAGCATGCCTTCTAAGGTTGATGGTGTTTGCGACAAGTGTGGCAGCCCAACCATCCAGCGTGATGACGAGACTGAAGAGGCAATCACCAAGCGTCTTGAGACCTTCAACGAGCAGACTGCTCCTCTTGTTGGTTACTACGAAGGTAAGGGCAACCTTATCAACGTAAACGCTACTTCAAGCGATGCGGTTGTTGAAGCGATTCAATCTGCAATTAAGTAAATCAATTAGGCTAGTAACAGCTAGCTAGTATTGAAAGGCCGCACCCATTTGGGTGCGGCTTTTTTGTACCTAAATAAACCTCACATCACTCTCAATTTTACTGCCATATAAAGCAATAAATCATAAATACATGGTGCTGTCTTTCTCACTTTTATAGGACTAATAAACTGCAGCGCATGTTATAACCTATTGTTTTTCATCTACCAGAACTACTCTTAACATTAGACAAATGATTACTTTATAGAGAGCTGAGTCACAATAAGTGCTTTAGAATAAGAAAATAGTAACTTTTAATAGAAAAAATATTATTTTCATCTTGTTTTTTTTATCCAGTCACTACACAATCAGCACGCTAATAACGTTATATATCGCTAAAATTCGAATGGAGAGCGCATTATGGTTGCTAAAAAGAAATCTACCGCTAAAAAGAAAAAGGCTGTAGCTAAGAAGAAAGTTACTGCAAAAAAACGTGTAGTTGCCAAAAAGGCGCCTGCAAAAAGAGCAGTAGCCAAGAAAAAAGTTGTTAAAAAGAAGAGTGTTGCCAAAAAGAAGGTAGCTACTAAGAAGAAGGTGACTGCTAAGAAAAAAACAGCCACTCCAGCCGCTGCTCCAATGAAGGCAACCACTACTAAGCAGACCAAATCTCAGATTATTGCCGCAATTTCTGAATCGACAGGGCTGAACAAGAAGGAAGTCGGTTCTGTATTCTCAGCAATGTCCGATCTTGCTGGAAGCCACATGAAAAAACGCGGTTCTGGCGAATTCACTATCCCTGAGATGGGTGTAAAGATTAAGCGTATTAAGAAGCCTGCGACAAAGTCGCGTAAAGGTGTCAATCCGTTTACAGGTGAAGCAATTACGATTAAGGCAAAGCCTGCTCGTAATCAGATTCGTCTATCGGCGCTTAAGGCTCTCAAGGAGAGTGTTACCAAATAGTATCGAATCAATTTGATACCTAAAAAGGCCGGATATTCCGGCCTTTTTTTATGCCTGTAATTTTCTTGGGGGTTTACACAAAGGATAAAAGGGCTCACAAAAATAATATTACACGCCCTACATCAATGAGTTCATTTGAATATATATTGAGAACAGGTTATCTCCTTAGGCTGTCCTTCACACTGTAGTAGCCAAAGTTCCATCTCCAATTAAACAGAATCAATATCAATTAAACAGAATCAATATCAATCC
>JAOTST010000119.1 GCA_029864785.1 Chromatiales bacterium
ATTGTGGTGGTGCAATTTGCCGGTAAAAAAGCGGGCTTTGTGGTCGACGAGCTACTCGGCGAACACCAGACGGTTATCAAACCCTTGGGACAGGTGTTCCAAAATCTCAAAGGGATCAGCGGAGCCACTATTTTAGGGAGTGGTGAGGTGGCGATGATTGTTGATATTCCTGAGATGATTAAACGTGTGGAACATTCGGGGAAGCAGCATCAGGTTGCCGCGCATGCGGTTCACTAGCAGAAGGCACAAACTAATGAGTTGCAGGAGTTACAGCGTATGAATGATGCAGCATTAAAAGTGGAAGAGGAGGCCGTTGATGAAAATGTTCAGCAATACCTCACTTTCTTGCTGGGTGGAAAAACCTATGGACTTCAGATCCTCAACATCAAAGAGATTATTGAGTATGGAGAAATTACTGAAGTGCCGATGACCCCGGATTTTATTTCAGGGGTCATTAATCTGAGAGGTAGTGTGGTACCTGTGATTGATTTGAGCCAACGCTTTTCAGGGGACGTTACAGAGATCACAAAGCGCACGAGCATTATTATTCTTGAAGTAAAAAATGAGGATTTGAGTATAGAGATTGGGGTTACCGTCGATATGGTGAACGATGTGTTAGATATTCATCCTGAAGAGGTTGAGCCAGCGCCCAAACTTGGAAACCAGATTCAAACCAGCTTTATTAGTGGCATGGCCAAGGTCGATAGCAAACTTCTGATCTTGCTCGATATTGAAAATGTTTTGTCCATTGATGAACTGTCGATGGTCGGCAGTATTCAGAGTAGCGCAGAGTAGCCAGTTTAATTACTGATGGTAGTAAAGCATAAACATAAATAATAAAAGTTAGGACATGGAGATATGAAAAAGTTAAATGTAAAACAGAGCATTATTGCGATTACTGTTGCGCTAATATTAATAATTATGTTGCAACTGGTACTTTCATGGCAACAGGTTCAGTCAGTCCATGAGGAGATTAGAGCTTTTGCAGAGGTTGAAAATCCTGTGCAAGTGAAGGCAAAAGACATTCAGTTCTCTGTGGCTCAGGTACAGCAGTGGTTGACAGATATCAGCGCGACCCGGGGACAGGATGGCCTTAATGATGGCTTTGATCAGGCAGAGACGTTTGCAGCTAAGTTTCGCCAGGAACTGAAAGATATCAGCAAGCTGGACATTCACAATACCGCTGCATTTGAAGAACTTGGTAAAGCCTTTGAAACCTACTATTCCGTCGGCAAGGATATGGCGGAGACCTACGTTGAAGAAGGTCCTGCCGGGGGCAATAAAAAGATGGCCGGTTTTGATGAAGCTGCAGGAGATATTATCGGTCAGTTGGAGCCGATTCTTGCCGACTCAAACAACGCGGTAAAAGAGGCATTGGAAAAGCAGAATGGGGAGATCGAAAATTTAAAATTGATTATGCTGCTCTCGTCAGGATTTCTTGGTTTAGTTACGGTTGTTTTCGTACTACTCCAAAGAAGTATTCTCAAACAGCTTGGAGCTGAGCCTGCGATGGTCTCAACCATTGCAGAAAACATTTCCAATGGTCGATTGGATATCAATATTGAAACGGGCAGTAATACACCGTCGGGTATTTTTGCTGCGATGGTCTCCATGCGTGAAAAACTTATCTTGGTTGTCGAGCAGATTCAAAGTAATTCAGAACAGATCTCTTCGGCATCAACGCAGGTGAGTGATACAGCTAATTCACTGAGTGAGGCTGCCAGTGAGCAGGCGGCTAGCGTGGAAGAGACCAGTGCCTCTGTAGAAGAGATGGGAGCATCGATTAGTCAAAATAGCGAAAATGCATTAACGACAGATAAAATTGCTGGTGAATCGGCCTCTGCTGCTGAGGAGGGTGGGGAAGCTGTCGATGGGACGGTCAATGCGATGATGCAAATTGCCGAGAAGATCAGCATCATTGAAGATATTGCTTATCAGACGAATATGTTGGCACTGAATGCTGCGATTGAGGCTGCTCGTGCAGGTGAACATGGTAAAGGTTTTGCTGTAGTAGCAGCAGAGGTTAGGAAGTTAGCGGAGCGTAGTCAGGTAGCAGCTTCCGAGATTAGCTCTTTAACAGGGGAGAGTGTCAAGGTTGCGGAGAAAGCAGGAAAACTGTTAGAGAAAATGGTTCCCGACATTACCAAGACTGCCGAACTGGTGCAGGAAATCACGGCCGCATCTGAGGAGCAGTCGAGCGGTGTTGGACAGATAAACAGTGCGATGCAGCAACTCGATAAAGTCACTCAGCAGAATGCGGCCGGCTCTGAAGAGCTTGCTGCGACGGCAGAAGAGATGCAGGCACAGTCAGAGAATTTGCAGCAGGTGATCAGTTTTTTCCGTCTGGCTACAAATTCATCGGCATCGGGTGCACCAGCCCGCCCAGCACCCAAAGCACAGGCATCTCCAACGGCTTCTGTAGTCGTTGATGCAGGTGTTGATGAGTCGAAATTCGAACGCTTCTGAATACAGAAGAAGGCGTGACAATGAAAGAACAGATATTACAAAAAGATCAAACTACGAGCGACAATGCTGCCCAGTTTTTGACATTTGTACTGAACGGTGAAATTTACGGCATCAATATACTCAACATTAAAGAAATTATTGATTATGGAAACGTGACCAGAGTTCCAATGATGTCTGAATTTATTGCCGGGGTGATTAATCTTCGAGGCAGTGTCGTGCCCGTTGTTGATCTGGCGCTGCGTTTCTCTCAGAAACCTGCGGAGCGAACTAAACGCACGAGTATAGTCATTTTAGAAGTGGAATATGAAGAGGAAAAGCTCGAAATTGGCGTTACAGTTGATGTGGTTAACGAGGTGCTCGATATCCTATCAAGCGAAATAGAGCCGGCTCCATCATTTGGCACAAAGATTCGCACCAATTTCATTAGCGGCATGGGTAAAGTTGGCGATCAATTGTTAGTACTTTTAGCGATTGAAGAGGTGCTTTCAGTTGCAGAGCTTTCCTTGATAGATAATTTAGTTGCTACGAGTTAAACGGATGTGCTCGATGTTTTATTACTCTTTAGTGAGCGCATCATGGGATAGATGCTCTCTGAACCTTTCTAATGCTTCAATTTAAAATTACAGACAGTGAATTCAAATTAATCAGAGATTTTATCTATGATCATGCCGGGATTAATCTCAGTGATGAGAAAAAGACACTGGTTACATCACGCTTAAGTAAGCGACTTCGTCACTATTCGTTGAATAGTTTTAAAGAATATTTTGATCTAATGATAGCCTCTCCTAAAGATGGTGAGCAGCAGGTTGCGGTAGATTTACTCACGACAAATGAAACTTATTTTTTTAGAGAGCCCAAGCACTTTGCCTTTTTGGAGAAAGAAGTGCTACCCAATTGGAAGGGTAGGGGGCCTCTTAGAGTGTGGAGTGCCGCTTCATCTACAGGGGAAGAGGCCTATAGTATTGCGATGCTTCTGGATGATATGTTGGGTAATCGGCCGTGGGAAATTTTTGGTTCAGATATCAGTAGCCGTGTGCTTAAATCGGCTCAACAAGGGCACTATATTCAAAATAGAATTGATGGAATACCTAAAGAGTATCTTCGCAAATATTGTCTTAAAGGTACTGGAGATCATGAGGGTACGTTGCTTATTGATAGCAGCTTGAGGAAAAAAGTTAGATTTGCTCCGGTTAATTTAAAGAGGCCTCTAGGAAATGTCGGAGAATTCGATATTATTTTTCTGCGTAATGTTTTGATCTATTTCGATATAGAGACAAAGAGACAGATCATTAGGCAGTTGGTTGAAAAAATGCATCCAGATGGTTATCTATTCATTGGACATTCAGAGTCACTAAAAGGAATTCATGATGGTTTAGAGACTGTTATGCCAACGGTTTATCAGAAAATTTAATCTAAAAATTCACCGTGCGATTTATTCCTACAACAAAAGAGGGTGAGGCTTATGGAGATATCACTAGCCGATTTCTCAATCCTGGAGAGTTCTTCTTCTGTGAATCTAATTGTCAAATTCACACACTTTTAGGTTCTTGTATTTCCATTACGCTTTGGCACCCTACGCTTCAAATTGGTGGGATGTGTCATTTTGTTCTCCCTGGAAGGAGAGCTCTGAACAGTGTTATTCACAACGGTTCAAAAGAACTTGATGGCCGTTATTCTGATGGAGCGATGGCTCTATTTGAGCGAGCGGCAACTAAACGAAGAACAAATTTAAATGAGTACGAAGCCAAAATATTTGGTGGGAGCAATATGCTGACAAGCTCTACATTAAAAGAAGATGAGCTGATCGGCACTAAAAATACTGAGGCGGCCTTAAAGCACTTAACCGAAAGAAATATTTCTTTACTGGTTGCCCATGTTGGGGAAACGGGACACAGACGTATAGCCTTTGATGTTGAAACGGGCGACGTTTGGGTCAAACATGAACCATTGCAAAAGAATATCTTTTAGCAATTTCGATACAGAATTTTTAGGATACCCCGCATGGCAAAGATCAGAGTTTTTTTAGTTGATGACTCAGCAGTTGTTAGAAAAGTCCTCACAGAGATGTTAGAGGGTGCAGCAGGAATAGAGGTGATTGGTGCAGCACAAGATCCACTGTTTGCACTTCCTCGAATGGAAAAAGATTGGCCAGATGTCATTATTTTAGATGTTGAAATGCCACGCATGGATGGCGTTACATTCCTTAAAAAAATTATGGCAGAACACCCGACACCGGTCATTATGTGTTCCACACTAACAGTAGAGGGTTCGAAGACATCGTTAGAGGCATTACGGGTTGGAGCAATCGATGTGATTGCCAAGCCTACGGCAAATCTTAAAACGTCACTTCCTGAAGCCTCACATGAATTGGTTACGGCTATTCGTGTGGCAGCTAAGGCCAATATGGCGGGGGTTAAACCTAAGCCAATTGCGCCTATCCCCAAGGTTGCCGCAAAGCTGACAGCAGACGCTATGTTAAGCAAAGGAATCACACGTAATACCAAAAAGACTGGGTCAATGATTGCCATTGGTGCTTCGACCGGAGGAACTCAGGCGCTAGAGGCAGTATTGACTGCGCTACCGGCAAATATGCCTCCCATTCTTATTGTGCAGCATATGCCAGAAAAATTTACTGCTACATTTGCCAATCGTTTAAATGAGTTATGCAGGGTAGAGGTTAAAGAGGCTGAGGATAATGATCCCCTACTTCCCGGCAGAGTTCTGATTGCTCGTGGGGGGCAACATATGATGCTTCAGACCACGCAGTTTGGTGCATCCGTTCAGGTTAAGGATGGCCCTCTAGTGAGTCGGCATAAGCCCTCTGTCGATGTACTATTCCGATCTGTAGCAAAATATGCGGGCAGTAATGCCCTAGGAATAATTTTGACGGGCATGGGCGATGATGGAGCAAAGGGAATGAAAGAGATGCACGATGTGGGTGCAGAAACCATTGCTCAAAATGAGGCGACGTGTGTGGTTTATGGCATGCCGCAAGAGGCCGTTAAGTTAGGAGCAATTGATCACATCTTGCCATTAAATAAGATTCCCGAGATGATTGTTGCGCATAAATAGCTGTATTGGTCTCATTAAAAAGAGTCAAATTTAATATTTTATCTATTAGAAGAAAATAAATATTTCATAAGGATTAACTGGTGGATAGGGGGTATCTAAAAAATGAACGAATAATTAGAGGGCCGATTTTTATCGGCCTTTTGGTATTCGTTATTAGTATGCTATTTGTACCAAAAGGATTTGCAGCAGAATCATCAAGTAGTTTGGTGCCCATAAAG
>JAOTST010000120.1 GCA_029864785.1 Chromatiales bacterium
AGAGGTCTACGCTGCGATGGTCAGAAATTTGAATCATATTAGGTTTAACTGGCAGCCACTCTCTCAAGTGTGGGATCTCGATAGACCGGACGATCTGCTCAGGTTGGCAGAGTGTACTGACTTACCCCAAGGAGTAGCTGAGTTACTGGATGTAAGTGCTCGCTAACCTGAAAAGTTGGTAACAGCGATAATGTTGCTGATAATAACGACGGCTGCTGCAAAAAGTATCCAGCCAAGGCGATGGCGACTGGGCTGATGGCGTTTTTCAGCACGCCAAAGTGCATTTGAGATCAAGTTCTCTCTATCTGCACGTCTGCGCAGTATCGGATATTCGACCTTCTCTTTAAGGTTTGACATGCTATTCTCCTCGCACCATCTTTCTGATGGTTATTTGTCATTATTATTTTTGGATGCGCATATTAGATGATGCCAAATAATTTGGCTATGAAATATTTAGGGGGTATCCTCAATTTTTTTATGAAAGAGTGGCTGTTGATGAACACGCTCTCACGTATCGAAAGCCGCTATTTAAATGACCAAGGGGAAAAAATGAAATTAATAACAACCATCTTTCTTACATTATTCATGACGCTTCAAGTATCTAACGCCGTTGCTAGGGAGGTAGCAGGGATTGAGGTGGCGGAATCTATTCGAGTTGCCGATACAGAGTTAATGTTGAACGGTAGCGGTATTCGAACAAAATTTTTCTTTAATATCTATGTGGGTTCGCTCTATAGCAAAAAGAGCGGGAGTAGCTTGGAGGAGATTATTAATCAAGGTGCTCCGTATCGCGTATCGATGGCTGTTCTTTACGATGAGATTAGCGCAGAAAAACTCAATGGGGGTTGGGCCGAGGGCTTTGAGAGAAACTTGAGCGCAGATGAGTTGAAAAATATTCAGACCTCTATTGATGATTTTTATAAATTATTTAAAACCGTTCATAAAGGTGATGTGATCGATATTGATGTGAGCGGGAAGAGTGTTACTACGGTCTTTTTGAATGGTAATAAACAGGGGGATATCGATAATAGTGCCTTTCCTGATGCACTGTTGAAAATCTGGTTAGGTAAAGAGCCTGCTGATGAGGATCTAAAAACAGGTATGCTGGGAGGATAATATTGTAAGGGATCCTGAATGGTACTAAAAGGCGTCACCACGGTAGTAAAAATAGTCCCATTTACTCTCTGTGGATGCCTTTAATGTAGCTAACAGCTTATCGCTAGGGACGGCTTCGTTTTCGAAGATCCCCCACACTTTGATGAAAAAGCGCCCAAATCCAGCGCTCTTATTCCAACGGAGTTGTTCAAGGGATATATCATTTTCACAACTTGGACAGTGCCATAGCGTACGGTCACGCTTCCACGCCTCAATAATCGGTTGCCAATTGGTTTCACGATGCCCACATACTGGACAACGTAATGGTTTTACATTCTTCCCACTAATAAATTGCTTCTCATCAAAGGGGCCATAAAACTCAATGTGGCAGAACTCTTTTCCTGTCTTTCCAGGCTCCCCCAGTGAAACGACAGGTGAGCAGCCGAGAAAGGTGAGGTGAAACATCAACTCCTCTCCCGGCTTAAAGTGCTCTTTGCTATCAAATTGGAATGGTTCGGCTATAAAGTCGATCTCTTTAAGCTGTGCCTTTAGATTGTTTACATCGGGCAGCTCGTTTGATGAAGGTGTCAACAGCAGAATATTGTTATTCATCCTATGGATTCCCGAGCCAGTTTATGAGTCGTCTGTTTTCACCGTCGGCCACTTCTAGATAACAGGTATTGTTGGGAGCTTTCTGGGTGGCAAGGCTAATCTCTAGCAATTCATCTCGGCGGAAGAGGTGGATAGTAATCTCCTGTTCCGGTCCGATACGCTCAAGTAGTTTTTCAAAATTTTCGGCAGTGACTTCGATGCCATTTAGAGCAATGAGGCGATCGTGTGCAGAGATGCCGGCCTTTTGTGCGGCACTCTAATCATGCACCACCGTGACCTTCAAACCATTGGCCTGGGTGGTGTAGTGAATACCTAATGTCGTAGTCAAGGGGCTATCATTCACCTTTCCGCCTGAGTCACTGGCCGATCCCGTGGCACGTTTTTTCAGGTTGATGCCAAATTCTTTTAGCAGAATCTCAAGCGGCAGATCTTCGGTGGTACGCAGTGCATGATCAAAAAATGGTTTCAGCTCTACGCCGGTGACCTGTTCGATGAATTTCTCAAGACCCGCCTCATCAACACCAATCAGTGGCTTACCATGTTGTTGCCACAGTTCACGTTTTACATCGTCCAGACTCTTTGTCAGATTGCTTTCGATTTGAATTGTCAGGTCGAGTGCCAGAGCAATGAGCGCCCCTTTGGTGTAGTAGCTGATAATCGCATTGGGGGCATTCTCGTCCTGCTTATAGAACTTGCTCCATGTATCAAAACTCGATTCGCTAACGGTCTGTTTGTATCGACCTGCACTGCGCTCGACCCGGGTGATGGTCTGCCCTAGTAGCTCAAGGTAGCTATCTCTATCGATACAGCCGCTTCTAAGCAGGGTGAGGTCGTCATAGTAGGAGGTGATCCCTTCAAAGAACCAGAGCAGCGATGTGTGGCTCTCCTGACTGAGATCATAGGGGAGAAATTCTGCCGGCTTGATGCGCTTGATATTCCAGCTATGGAAATATTCGTGGCTGCAAAGTCCAAGAAATTGGCGATAGCCATTGGTGATCTTCTCCATTCCGAGATGGGGAAGATCATCACGTTTGCAGAGTAGACTGGTGGAGCTGCGATGCTCCAGACCACCATAACCGTTACCGACAGCCATCACCTGAAACAGGTAACGTTCAAAGGGAGCCTCGCCAAACATCTCGATCTGGCTCTCACAGATGCGCTTCAGGTCTCTAACTAATCTCCTCTCATCACAGTCATGCTGGCCGGTAATAGCGACCTCATGGGGGATGCCTGCGGCGCTGAACTTGATTAGAGTGAAGCGGCCCATCTCAACCGGATGGTCGATGAGGTCATCGTAGCTCTCTGCCTGAAAGATGCCAAAGTCGTAGGGCTCTGCCTTAAAGGTGGAGAGGGTGGTTGCTACCTGCCAGGATGCACTGTAGTCACGATTTGGGGGGGAGATCTGTACTGTACAGGGCTGATCGCTCTGTCCCTCAACCTCAAGAAAGAGGCTGGTGCCGTTAAAGTAGCCGTGGGTCTGATCAAGGTGGGCGGTGCGTACAGAGAGATCCCATGCATAGATGGTGTAGGTGATGATGAGAGAATCACTACAGGGTTCAAACTGCCAGCTCTGTTTGTCAGTTTTGTGAAAGGCGATTGGACTATTGTTGCTGTGGGCTTCAAGGGTGACAATATTTTTGGCAAAGTCACGAATCATATAACTCCCCGGGATCCATGCGGGCAACGTGAGTCGTTGTCCCTTCGGATCGGGGGTCTCTATCGTTAGCTTGACCTCAAAGAGGTGAGCTTCAGGATTGGATGGTGTGACGTGGTAGTGAATGGGGTAGTAGTTATCCAATGTACTTTCTCATATTCAGGTGGGGGATATTGGCATCCATAAACTCATCACCGTAGGCAACAAATCCCAACCTTTCATAAAAGGGGAGTGCCTGAATCTGGGCTGCGAGTTTTAACTCTCTATATCCTAGCAGCTCTGCCTGATAAATCATCTCTCGGATGAGCGTTGAGCCCACACCGTGACCGCGCCATCTTTTGACAACCGCGACCCGGCCGATATGGCTGTCACTTAATAGACGGGCAGTGCCAATGGTTTGGCCACTTTCTGAGGTTGCAATAAGGTGGAGTGCGCTCTCATCAAGGCCGTCCCACTCCAACGCTTCGGGGACTGATTGTTCTTTGATAAATACTTCTCTGCGAATCTGTTTTAACGCTTTGGAATCTTTCGGCCAATTGGCGACTGCAATGGTGAATTGCTTATTCGTCATCTAGGTAGAGTGCCCCTAGATTGTAAAGTTCGGTCAGTAGTTGCAGAAAATCGTTATTGACGAGATATGGTGTGATCTCTCCCAGTTCCAGTAGCCGTTGACCGCAGAGCAGCTTAACTTCTTCGATCATTGTGTGGTTGATCGAAAATGCCTCGCCGGCGACAAAAAGGGCGATATTCCCCTCTGATTCGATATAGCTAAAACGTGCATATTCACTGCGCCAGAGTGAACCTGTACGCTCGATTTTTGATCGTAATTCAGAGGCATCGATCTCCTTATTGGGTTCCGGAAGATAGTGTCCCGGAGGAACCGCCGTGGTGTAACGCCCAAACCAGTGGTTGAGTTCATCATCTGACTTTTTGGGGATCTCCCTTAAAATTGAACGAATGGCGTTCAAATCGCCCGCAGATATTTCACCTGGGTTAGCTTGAAGTAGTCGACCGGGATCACTATAAAAACTCTCTTCATTATCATCGGCCATTTCGGCCAAAATTTCGGCAAAGTGGCGACTGATGAGATCAACCTTTGAAGGGGCTCGAAAACCGACTGAGATGTTGATGCAATCCTCCAGTGATACACCATTGTGTACCACCCCGGGGGGCATATAGAGCATATCGCCCTCTTCAAGCACCCACTCCTGTTCGGGTTTAAAATCTTTGAGTACCCGCAGCGGCATATTGGGAATAAGGTGCTCTTCACCAGATTCCTGATGACTAATCTGCCAGAGTCTTCGCCCTGGTCCCTGAATGATAAAGACATCGTAATTATCGGCGTGGGGACCAACGGTACCGTGCTCTGGTGAGAAGCTCACCATTACATCATCAAGCCGCCAATTAGGTAGAAAATTGAAGCGCTCCTGTAACAGTGCAAACTCGGGAACCTGTTTATTGATCTCCTGAATCAACAGAGTCCAGTGGGTATCGGGAAGGGATGTGAGATCGTCCTCTTTAAATGGACCGTTACGCAGTTGCCACTCGGGCTGTTCTTGCAACAGACGCGACTCTACATCATCCTCGAGTGACAGACCTCCAATCTCTTCCGGGGTAATGGGGCACTTAAAATCGGGGAGAGCACCCCGCACGACAAGCGGCTTCTGTTGCCAGTATTCACTTAAAAATTGTTGTGGGGTGAGCCCACCGAGTAGATTCGTCATCAAATGTTCCAGTCGCTAACCTGTTATTAAAATGTTGTATTGAGCCAACCTGAAACTGCTTCGACCAATTCATCACCCTTATCAACAAAATAGTGATCGGCACCATTAATCTGAATCTGTTGCGAGAGGGTGTTACCGGACTTCTGAATCTTGCTCCAACGCTCTGGAGCCATGCGTAGTACGGCCGGAAAATCTTTCTCTCCATAGAGATCAAGTGTTGGAACTTTCATCTTGTCGAGCGGGAATGGTTTAACCATCTTCTGTTTGTAGTCGGTCGCTCCCATGCCGATACCGACATATCCTGCGATATCGTTGTCGCCATTTAGATCGATCCAGTGCATCGCCATGTGCGCACCACAACTGTGGGCGATAAGGACGATGTGTTTAAATCCTTGAGCCTTAAGATGATCGATAGCCGCTTCGATTCGGGGATAGGCTTCGGGAAATATCGGCACGTAGTCGAAATATTTGGCCTTCTTCTCCATTACCGGCATCTGTAGTGCAAGAGTATGCCAGCCATGTTCGGGAAGAAGGGTACGCAGTGGTTTGACGACCTGTTCCCAATTAGGATGCAGCCCGCGACCATGTAGAATGATGGCCGCTCCTCGACTGATCTCGCTATCATTCGGCATC
>JAOTST010000121.1 GCA_029864785.1 Chromatiales bacterium
CGCCGATATTGACGAGGCGGGCCAGTGTCTGGGGGGCATCGTTGGTATGCAGGGTCGACATGACCATGTGACCAGTTTGTGCGGCTTTTACTGCGATCTCTGCCGTGGTGATATCTCGAATCTCACCCACCATGATGATATCTGGATCCTGTCGCAGGAATGCCTTTAGGGCCGATTCAAAGGTGAGGCCCACTTTAGGGTTGACGTTGACCTGATTGATCCCCTCCAGGTTGATCTCAACTGGATCCTCGGCGGTTGAGATGTTGACCTCTTCGGTATTAAGGATATTGAGCCCAGTATAGAGTGAGACGGTCTTACCACTACCGGTGGGTCCTGTGACTAGAATCATCCCGGTAGGTTTAGCCAGATTATCCATGTAGAGCTGCTTTTGCACCGGTTCATATCCAAGCATATCGATACCGAGAGAGGCGCTTGATGAGTCAAGAATACGCATAACCGTCTTTTCGCCAAACAGGGTTGGACAGGTGCTGACACGAAAATCGATGGACTTGTTTTTGGAGATCTTCAGCTTGATACGACCATCCTGTGGTACCCGGCGCTCGGAGATATCGAGCTGTGACATAACCTTAATACGTGCGGCCAGTTTACCGGCTAGCTGAATAGGAGGGGATGCGACCTCCTTGAGCATGCCATCTGTTCTAAAACGGATACGATAGCGTTTCTCGTAGGGTTCAAAGTGGAGATCTGATGCCCCTTTTTTGATCGCATCTAAAAGAATTTTATTTACAAATTTTACAACAGGAGCGTCATTGACTTCAGATTCTGAGACGGCACCTTTGTCCTCTTCTTCACCTGCGGAGATATCAAGATCTTCCAGACCATCATCATCTCCCAGATCATCCATGGAGGTATCTTGATCATCCAGAACCTTTTCAATAAGAGAGGTTAATTTGTCATCCTCGACCAGAATTGCCTCGGCATTGGCTCCAGCATGAAACTTAAACTCATCGAGTGCATTGAAGTTGAGCGGATCAGATATTGCCACAAATAGGCGGTTAGCACGCTTGTAGAGGCCAATCGCATGATGGGTTCTGATCAGTTTTTCATTTATTGCAGGAGCAAATTCGGGATCAAATTCGAAGCTATCCAGGTCAAAAAATGGTTGTCCAAACTCATTGGCTGCAGCAGAGGCAAGGTCATAGGCGGAAATTAACTTGTTCTGGATAATTTGCGTAACGAGAGGAGCCTTATTTTTTGCGGCATCCTCGGTTGCCTTTAGGGCATCTTCTTCACTAATCGAACCATTTGACATTAGGTGACGAGCAAGGCCGCCAACTACTTTCTTGCTTTGTTGTGCCATTACTCTCCTGCTAACTCCCTATCGTGATGACTTAGTCAGAGGATTCACTCTCTGCGCTCCTCAATTTATTAGGTGAACATACACCGAATTATCTTGTTAATCCAGCACTTAGGATGAATATTGAGGAATCCTTCTCACTTTAATTTGGATATCAGAATAAAAATTATCAGGCAGTGGGTATAGAGGCTTTGTGGATCTGGATTGCGCTAACAATTGCAGTTACCTTAAAGGGTGTTAGCGATCATGTTAAGTTGTGGTATTTTTATATTCATCTGCTTCGCAAGCTGAAACACGCGTTCAACTCTTATTGGAGCCGAGCGCCCCATATATGTGCTCCAAATCACCCCTGAAGGAGGTCATCACTTCTGAGGATGGGGTAAGACAGGGTATCCCAATTTAAAAAATCCTCGATTGAATACCCAGACATATCACCTTATTCAATCGTGATCATTGGTTATCTAGATATCATGGACAATTTTATTGAGTTGTTTGCGAATTGGTCTGTAATTACATATCAAAGCCAGCAGCTTTATAGTAGTTCTTGGCTTTCTCTTCATCTTGTTCGACGCCATTGCCCTCTTGATAGATCATGCCAAGGGTTGTGAGTGAACCGGCTAATCCTTGAGCTGCAGCCTTTTCGAGCCACTCAATGGCTTTGGGAGCGTCTTTATCTACACCTTCGCCTTCCATATACATAAATCCAATGCCGTGTTGCGCCAAGGCATGACCTTGCTCGGCAGCCTTCAGCATCCAGCTTGCCGCTTCTGGGAGATTTTCAGAACCGATCAGTCCATTCTGCTGCATGATCGCCACGCGATACTGTGCTTCAACATTTCCAGATTCAGCAAGCGGGGACAGATTTTGCATGGCTATGGCAAAATGTTTTCCTTCAAACGCGGCGATGCCACTGGCAAGCTGAATATTCATCTCTTCATTAGCAACATGGGTGTTATTGGTCATCGGTTTTTACCTTCTATTTGCGCAATAGAGATAGGCTGGGGGTTTTATTGACTATTTTCAAGTTCGCACAGACATCAATTGATGGTTATGCAAGTAGCGAATCGGAGGCGTTTTCTTTGAGACGCGGAGTTTAAGGGCGGGGTTATCCTGCCATCATGATGGATATCTCTTCAAAGAGCTCTGTTTTCTGCATCAGTCTTTCGGTAACAGCCCGAGCCTCTTCAGCATCAATCTCAAGAAGCTCAAAGAGAGTGTCTGGTGGGGTTTCACTATTTATATCGCTGAGCTCATAGTGTTTTAGCAGGTGATCGCTAAGCCTTACGAGAGCGGGATAGAGATGATGCTCGCCTGAATAGTCGGTGTTGTGATGCTCCCTAGCTGAGATTACTAATGGCTCTGGAAGCCCCCATTTTTGCAATAATACGCCGCCAAGCTTGCTGTGATTGCTACCAATTGTTTTCTGCTCAATGACATGAATAGGAGTTTCGGGATCGTTCTGAATGGCTGTATTTAATTGATTAAACTCCACCTTTCGTAGGTGTCCTAACAGTAAAAATCCGATATCGTGTATCAGACCGGCTAGATAGGCGGTTGAACCATTGAGCTTGTGTGGTTGAGGCGTTAACTTGACCAACTCCTGACACAATGACGCACTGAATATGGAGTGGGTCCAATTTGCAATGAGTCCTAGCGGTCCATCTTTCGGTATCTCAAATGATTTGTTAATCGAAATAGCAATGGCGAGATTGAGGGTCGTATTGAAACCTAAAGATTGACCAATGGCATCTTCAATGGAGTTGATTTCGCTATGGTGCGGAAAGTAGGATGAATTGGCGTAGTGCAATAGTTGGGCGCTCAGACTGGCATCTACTTCGATGATCTCTGCAAGAGTACGGAAGTCGGCATCGGGATCACCATGAAGAGGCAGTAGCTTAATGGCCGTTTCTGGCAGCGTAGGGAGCTCTTTCAGTTGTTCGACAGCGGTCGTTAGTTTATCGCCGTTTTCTTGATAGAGTGGGCTTACGACTTCGCTAGTATGGTGACGCGCCTGTTTTTCTGAGTGGGATGCGTAGTCTGGAATTCGTTCTGCAATGTTCCCCTGGATGGAATAACGGTGGAGCGCAAAAAAATTCTTAGTGTTGATCTTGATGAGTTGGTCGTAGCGGCCTGGACGAAAGTAAATATCTGACTGTTGTAGCATTGATTTATCAATAATCGCCTGTAATCCATAGGGAATGGCGATGGGAGGTACTGTTCCAGGCTCGCAATCATCAAAAAGGGTCGCGCTCTCATCCAGCTCATGGTTGTTTGTTTTGAGCCGCGTAAAAGATTCTACCCAATCGAGTCGGATGATATGGCTTAAGGGGATGACGGCCATAATGGGGCCACGGCTATTATCGAGGAAAATAGCCTGAGCTATAGCGGTCGGTTCAATACCACAGATCATCGCCGTGTGGAGCAGGGATTCACTACGCGGATGCTCGAGCACAGTGTAATCTACGCCTACGCGATTCATATAGCTTATGATGCGGTTTGTTTGCTCCATTACTGATTTACTTTATGAGCCATGATGAGGTATCCGTGTGGGACTATGACTACAAATTATACGCTAATTAAACTACTTTGCTAGAGTTTGAGGAAATAATCACTTAATGATGAGAGGGGTATGAGATGCGTGCAATGATTTTAGCGGCAGGTCGTGGGGAGCGAATGCGCCCTCTGACCAACCATACGCCGAAGCCGCTGTTGGAAGTGGGAGGGCATGCTTTGATCGAATATCACTTACAAGCTCTGAAAAAGGCTGGCGTGAGTGATGTTGTGATCAACGTCTCCCATTTGGGCGCAAAAATTGAAGAGAGGTTGGGAAGTGGCAGCCATTATGGCGTGTCGATTGAATATAGTCGTGAACCGATGCCATTAGAGACAGCCGGGGGAATAGTAAATGCGCTCGATCTATTAGGCCCAGAGCCGTTTCTGGTGATTAATGGTGACATTTGGTGCGACTACCCGCTCTCTGCTATTCCTCGGCAAATGAGAGGTTTGGCTCATTTGGTTTTGGTCGATAATCCTGAACATCATCCTCTCGGAGATTTCTATCTTAGAGATGGGCGCGTGGCTTCGGATGATCATGATGGGCAACAGCGACTGACCTTTGCAGGTGTCGGTCTCTATCATCCTCATCTGTTTGAATCGATAGTCGAACATCCTGCAACTCCGGCTCCATTGGCTCCACTCTTAATCGAGGCGATGCAGGGAGGGTTGATCAGTGGAGAATACTATCGCGGAGAGTGGTATGACATAGGAACGCCAGAACGATTAAGGGCGCTTGACTACAGGATTAAGCAGAGTCTTAAGATAAGTTAGTTATCTGTAGCCGGGTATGTTTTCAGGGAAGATCTCATCAATTTGGGATGAGGGGAGATAATCCTGGGCATATTGGACATAGAGTTTTTGATCAATGAATAGCTTGAAAAGGTCTGAATCTATATGGTTTTCTTTAGACATAAAACCGAGAATTTTGAGGGATTCAGAGAGTTTTTTCCCCTCCTTATAGGGGCGATCTTGAGCGGTTAGTGCTTCAAATATATCGGCAATGGCCATAATGCGTGCCTGTACCGACATCTGCTCTCCTTTTAGTCTATTGGGGTAACCTGATCCGTCCATTTTTTCATGGTGACCTCCGGCGAACTCGGGAACCTGTTTGAGATGTTTGGGGAAGGGAAGTGTCTTGAGCATATTGATGGTCACGACAATGTGATTATTTATTATTTCACGCTCCTCAGGGGTGAGGGTACCCTTGGTAATCGTCAAATTATAGAGCTCGTCTTTGGTCATAAGATTATGGGGCTGGCCATTAATTAGTAGACTCTGTTGACCAATTGAGAGAACTCGCTCCTGATCGCCTTCGTTCATAAATTCCCCACCGATATTGGCATGGCGCAAGAATTTCATATCATTGTTAAGCTGTTCTAGTTGATGTGATAGTTGATTATCTATCTCATTATCGTGAATCTTACCTGACTCAGCCTCTCTCAGGTGTGCCTCAAGGGCGGCAATGTGTGCATCGCGTTTAAGGATCTCAAAGCGTGCTTCGATGAGCTCAATCCGGTCAAATATTGTCTGAAGCTTGGTCTCTTTGTCGATAACGGCCTCAGGTGTGGTAATTTTTCCACAGTCGTGAAGCCATGCGGCAATATTAAGTTCATAGCGCTCATCATCATCGAGAGAAAAATCTTTAAAGGGGCCTGAACTTTGAGCACTGGCAGCCTCGGCTAACATCATGGTCAGCACGGGGACCCTTTCACAGTGACCTCCGGTATAGGGGGATTTTTCATCAATAGCCGCCGCGATGAGTTGAATCAATGATTCCAATAGCCTTTTGAGATCATCGATTAGACGTCTGTTGGTTAGGGCAATGGCGGCT
>JAOTST010000122.1 GCA_029864785.1 Chromatiales bacterium
CAATGGAGCCGGCCCGCTTTGAACGACTTGCTTTGCTTGCTTTGCAGTTGGCATATCATTAGCAGAAGAACTGCTTGATGATGTGCTTTGTGCTGCGCAGGCAGTTAGTGCTGAAGCAATCGCAGCAACTAATAGTTTCTTGTTTATATTCATAAAATTCAGCTCTGCCTAATTACGCACATTCTTCCAATTGGCGATGGGCTGATACTCTTCAGGATATTTCTCGTTAGAAACATACTGATTACCAGTCAATCTATCGCCAGAAAGAGATTCAAGGAAAGCGACCATGTCGTTCATCTCATCATTAGTAAGATGTAGTCTCTTTAGCTTTTTGCTCTTATTGCTATCTTTACCACCACCGCGGTTATAGAAAGCAACTACGCTATACAGGCTCTTAATCATGCCGTTATGCATATAAGGTCCTGTGTACTTCAACTCACGTAGAGATGGCGTCATGAACTTACCCATGTCTGAACCATCTGCCTTATGCGTTTGAACATGTGCACCTACATCACGCTTCAGGTTCATGTAATTTTCATTACCCATAAACATGTTGAAAGCAATAAATGCTTGATGACGCTGTGGATCACGGAAGATATCGAAGTTTTCTGCAACACCGGTATTGTGAGCCTTACCATCAGAAAGAAGTGCGCCGTTATGACATTGAACACAACCACCTTTTCCTTTAAAGAGCTTCATGCCACGCTTTGCAGAACCAGACATTCTGCCTGTATCAAACGGAGCATTTTTTGAAGTCAAAGTCTTCAGATACTCAGGAATCGCCTTACGAATGCTTCCATTTGATGGCTCTCCATAACCTGCATCTTTAAACATCTGAACATATTTAGGATCTTGCTTTACACGCTCTTGCATGAGACGCATATCCATATTCATGATGTAATCTTCTGTGAGCATCTCACGAGTCACATCATTAAGGTTGGTGCCTAAACGACCATCATGCATCCAGCTCTTCTTGTGAACGGCATTGATGACGGTTGGCGCATTACGGAAATGTTTGTTACCAGGATATCCAGGAGAGAGTGCATCACGATTTGCGAAGCCCGCTTTAGGATTGTGGCAAGTTGAACATGAAATTGCAGCATCACCCGAGAGTCGTGGATCAAAAAAGAGCCTCTTCCCTAGGGCGGCCTTCTTAGCATTAATCTTGACTTGTGGCAGCGGACCGATATCGGTTGATGCTGCATGAGCGCCCATGGCGACCCCAAATCCAAGAGCAATGGCGAGAAGACTACGTTGAGTTGATAGTCGTACACCCATAACTTTTCCTCCAAAGTTAACTTACGAGATTCCGCAAATGGATTCGTAAGCGTTTTCGTACAAAATAAGGTACAAAAACTACAGTTAAATTACATATATAAAAATAGCACTAGAGCAAAAGCATATTTCAGACCAATGTTTTAATTTAATTAAATTTCCTTATAAAACATATGGCTAGATAAATTCGTAGGAAAATCCTTAGCTAAATATGTGAACAAAACGTTCTATTTTTAATGAGGTATTCGAGGTTGCCGAACAGTTTTATTCAACTGGATGTTTGACTATTTTAGAAGGTCTTTGAAACCGGCCTTAGCCCAGCAACATAGATAGAGATAATGCGCCATAATATGAGCCAATGACCACTCCACTTCCCTCTCCATCATCTATCGCCCAATTGGCAATCACCGTATGAAGTCACCCCTACCCATTCGCGACGGCGTCTCTCCGAGCAGGCATCAACTGCCAGAGGGTGATTGGGGTAGCATGCTGAAATTTTTACAACACTACTTTCCCCAGGTCACGACCGAGACATGGATTACACGCATGGAAAAGGGTGAGGTGGTTGATGCCGATGGCATTCAGATCAAGCCTGACCACCCCTACCGTGCAAGGGCGATGATCTTCTACTACCGCGAGGTTGATGATGAGGCTCCCATTCCCTTTGATGAGGTGATCCTCTATCGGGACGAACATCTGCTGGTCGTAGACAAACCCCACTTTCTCCCCGTAATCCCCTCAGGTTCTTACCTGCACGAAACACTTCTAGTGCGACTCAAACGGAAACTCCAGCTTGAAGAGCTCACCCCAATCCACCGACTTGACAGGGAGACAGCCGGGGTGATTCTATTTTCAACCAATCCGGCCAGCCGGGGACTACCACGCACTGTTTAATAACTGTGAAATCACCAAAGAGTATGAGGCACTTGCACCGATAGGTGACCGCCCCCTGCCACTCACCTATCGCAGTCGTATCGTGAAGGGCGAGCCATTTTTTAGAATGCAGGAGTTGGCAGGAGAGCCTAACTCCGAGACTCGTATAGAGATGATTGAGATCTTAGAGCATGGAGGCAACATCGCCCGCTATCGTCTGCGACCGGTCACCGGAAAAAAACACCAACTGCGAGTCCATCTTGCAGCGCTGGGGATCCCAATTATCAACGACCATACCTATCCTGAGTTACTGCCTCACAAGGGAGAAGATTACACGCAGCCTCTGAAACTATTGGCAAAATCGATCGCCTTTAGAGATCCCTTCACCGATCAGCAACGATTTTTTGAGAGTGGTCGAACGCTTTAAATCTAGACAAACAGTAGAGACTTCGATCAACCTACCATTGGTGAATTCACCACCAAAGAAGGTACTGGCAGAAGATGGATTCATCTCTAACTCCAATTATTCTCCCTTCCCCCCCCCTTTCCCGTTTCATTTCATGCCATAGCAATATATTTCATATAATTTGAATAAAGTTGTAAGGATTCGACATCGGTGACGACTAACAGGTAAGAGAGACAAAATATATCCACATCAAGGAGAGGTTATGAGCAACTTTATGAACCAGTACAACGGCCCACTGACTGGTCTACTTAAGTGGCAACAGCTAGACAAGCTGACAGACTTTCTCACCAGCAGCGATGATGATCAATGGTATGTCTACTATGTGGGTGAAACCGTTCCTACTGAACCGCTATCGTCACAGCTGTTCAATCTGTTTACTACAGAGCTCGCTAAGCTCTTGCGTGGTGACCACCAGGAAGATTACCTGGGTATTGTCTATGTGGATGATATTGAACAGCCCAGTTTTGTGAAAATATATGATCCTAATAATCTAGGTTCTGCCTGCGGCAGTAGTGGAATGAACGTTCTACCTGGCTGGACGATTAGCCGTTCTGCACCCGTTGATCTACAAGCCCAATTCCCCAACCCCGGTGGCCGTCGTCGCTGGTGGAACAACCTGATCTCTTAATAGATTAAAGAGGACTAAACATGAATACCCAAATCAATATAAGCGGTAAGCCGGTAACCATCGAATTGAGTAAGGCGGCCAGTGCTGCCATGCAAAATCGCACATCTCCCCTGCTGGCCGAGATGGAACTCTATTTCAGCTGTCTGATACGCAAAAAAGTACGCTTTTATGACAACGTCGACAGCGACGATGCTGAACGGGTACATGTAAACGATGGGCTTGCTGTGCGCTTTCGTCCTGTAGCCACTCAATCTTGCAGCGTTGGTGATGTTGAAGGAGACGAGCCACCGGTGACTGATTTTCCCATCGCCAAACCAGCAGCCTTTGTCCCCCACTGGCTTCGCATCGACTACATAAAAGGTGAATGGTGTGGTGAATTTGGCTATCAATAATTTTTTAATTAACTGTAAGGATTCACTCCATCAAACGACTAATCACATGTAACCGCAGATTACCCTGCGGATAAAAAACCGATAACACAAAGGGAATATAAAAATGAATACATTACTAAAAGGTGCATTGGCCGGACTTGCGGCGACTATCGTTCTATCCATGTTAATGATTATGAAAGGGATGATGGGGTTAATGCCCGATGTAGACATTATCGCTATGCTCGCCGGCAAGATGGGTGGCAACGCCATGATGGGCTGGGTAGCACACTTCATGATTGGTGTAGTCGGTTACGGTATTGCCTACGCTCTGGTATTTAGCAAACTGGCTATTGGCAGTCATCTGGTTCGAGGAATTGCCCTTGGTATTGCCGGATGGTTATCAATGATGGTGGCACTAATGCCTATGATGGGTGCCGGGATGTTTGGAATGGATCTCCCTAGCGGCATGATGGTCCCTGTGGCAACAATGATGCTGCATATTATATTTGGTGCCACTCTCGGATTCGTTTACAGCAAGTTGTAAAATCCTAACCGCTGTCATATCACTGCACCCTGTTTCACTGATTCTTTGACTACGTTACAGTAGTCACCACTAGAATAAAAATGAACAGGATATTTAAAATGGAAGGTGGACTCCTGAACAATGAACAGCAACCGACATCAGAAAGTTTCACCGATATTGATCTCACTAAACTGAGAACTGAGATGCTGCGTTTTGCAACATTACAATTACGTGATTCAACATCTGCCGAAGATGCCGTTCAAGAGGCGCTCTCTGCCGCTTTTGTTGCTAAAGACAAGTTTGAAGGTCGTGCAAAAGTACGCAGCTGGGTCTTTTCCATACTACGTAACAAAATTATCGACATTATCCGTGAGCGGGCACGGCATCCATCACAGAGCCTTACTCAGGAAGATGGTAGTGAGGATGAGCTGAACGAACTATTTGATGAAAATGGTCGCTGGCGCAAGGATGTTCAACCCTCCAGCTGGGGTCAACCGGAAGAGACCTACAGCAATGATCAATTTATGAAGATTTTCGAGATATGTCTGAAGACCATGAAAGAGAAAGTTGCGCGCGTCTTTATGATGCGTGAATTTCTTGGTCTAGAGACATCAGATATATGTACTGAACTTAACATTAGTGAAAGCAACTGTTGGGTCATACTCCACCGAGGCCGTTCTCGCCTTCGTCTCTGCCTGGAAAATGGCTGGATAAACAATGAGGAGATAACATGATGCTAAATTGTAAAAATGCGACCAAATTGATGTCACAAGCACAGGATCGTCCACTATTCCTCAAAGAGCGTATCTCCTTACGATTTCATTTAATGATGTGTTCTGGATGTAACAACTACAACCAACAGATGTTCCTTATCCGTAAGGCATGTCGTCACATGGGGGGTAGATCAAAAGAGTAGTTAGATCCGGCCCCTTTAATTTTTTCCTATAGGTTAGCTGACATAAAATATCCATAATTAATTAGCAATGGTCTCATCACAAATAAATATACTTTATCGACATTCGCATCCGACTTGGTTTTTAATCATCAACCAAAAGCTAAAAAAAACGTTTTCTTACTCTGAGTCTTTTGAACGATTCTCGCTTTTAGCAGATGGCTCTGGCAAATGCTCATCAATTGATAGGGTAGACGACGCCTCAGAATAGATTTTACTTTCATCTGCGGCGATTAATACTGCGGCAATTCTATGTGAGATATGCTCAATATTCAGTTTATTAAAAAAGCGTATCGATTCTTCTCTTTTTCCTTTGGTTCGAAGGTTAACCGCCTTTTCCACTTGATGATGGAGATCACGATGAACTTTATCGAGTTCCGTAATTGCATCAGTTCCACCATACTGTGTTTGTCCCTTGTCCTTAAGCCATCTCCCCATATCACACTCATGCGGAGACAAAGCAAAATCCTGTTCTATATCTGCGGCCGCATGAATAAAATCAAATACCTTTTCTCTCCACTCATAATGCTTTTGTATAATACCAGATAGATTTTGGTGCTCAGG
>JAOTST010000123.1 GCA_029864785.1 Chromatiales bacterium
CCACTCATTACCACCAATTGTGCCATCCTCGGTCTCGCCATCTTCGCAACCAATCGTGAATATGGATTCCTTGAAGGGATGGTCTTTGCCCTCGGTGCCGGTGCCGGGTTTACCCTGGCGATGGTGCTGATGGCAGGCATTCGTGAAGAGGTCGAAATATCCAATCCCCCTGCTCTAATCCGTGGCACCGCGATTAACCTGATTATTGCAGGCATCCTCTCAATGGCGTTCATGGGCTTTGCCGGCCTGTTTTCGGCCTAATAAGCCAGCTTATCTTCTGTATGGCTCCATGCCTGCGGTGAAAAATGGTCATTTACATTTGTAAACTCACATTTTCCATCTTGTCATGAAACCATACAGAGGCAATCTGAATCATTAGCTACTAAAATAGAGATCATGTTGACTCACCTACTCGCCATTATCGGATTGATTACCCTGCTCATCGGATGGGTCATTTTTCAGGAGTGGCTCAAAAAAAATGGTAACGAATATCGTCCCGGATGTGGCGGAGGCTGTAGTAGCTGCTCAACAACTTCCAGCTGTGAAACGGAAACTCCATCTACGCCACAATTTGTTAAGATAGATCCTCCCAAAAAATCAACATAGAAAATAACAGATATGTCGCGACATAAAATCGCCCTCGTCGGTGGCGGAGCCATCGGTAGTACTATTGCTTTAATGACCACCCAACGTGTGCTGGGTGACGTGGTTATGCTTGACCGACCTGAATATATTGATCCAGTACACGGTAAAGCTCTCGATATCCTTGCCGTTCGCCCCCACTTTGGCTTCGATGTCGACCTCACCTCTACCAGTGACTATCACATGATAGAGGGTGCCGATATCGTGGTCGTTACTGCCGGTGTACCACGTGGTCCCAATATGACCCGCGAAGATGTCCTTGCAGTCAATATCAAGATCATCGAAGAGGTCGCTGGAAAGATAAAAAAACACGCCCCTGATGCCTTTGTGATTCTCACTACAAACCCGGTCGACGCGATTGTTCACGCCTTTTATAAACATTCTGGAATGAAGAAAAGTCAGGTGGTCGGCCTCTCCGGTGCGCTCGATACCAGCCGTTTTAAAAATTTCATCTCCATGGAGACGGGCTACTCAGTAAAGGATGTATCCTGTCTGGTAATGGGCGGTCACGGCCCAACGATGATCCCTATCACCCGTACGGCCACCGTAGGAGGCATTCCACTCAGAGACCTGCTCAGTGATGAGCGCATCAATTACATTGTTGAACGCACCCGTCATGCTGGTACCGAAATCGTCAACCTACTCGGTAACGGCAGCGCCTATTTTAGCTCTGCCAGCGCCATTGTTGAGATGATGGAGTCGGTCATTTTTGACAAAAAACGGGTCATTGCCTCCTCGGCGCTCTGCGAAGGCGAGTACGGTATTGATGGGCACTTTATCGGTGTACCCTGTGTGCTTGGCTCAAGCGGCGTTGAAAAAATTATCGAGTTCAAATTGACCGATGATGAACAGGATATGGTTGACCATACCCTCCAATCAATCAAAAAGACCGTTGAGCAGGCGGGCATTATTGAATAAACGGATTAAGCTGAACCATGACTAACATTGTGTACCACCCTCCCTACCCGCTAGGCGCCGATAAAACCGAATACCGCCTGCTCACCAGCGACCACATATCGAGTGACTCCTTCCAGGGAGAAAACATACTCGTGGTGGAACCCGAGGCGCTCAAGCTACTCGCTGCCGAAGCGATAAAAGATGTGTCTCATCTGTTTCGTAGCAGTCATCTACAACAGTTACGCAATATACTTGATGATGATGAGGCCTCTACCAACGACCAATTTGTTGCGCTAGAGCTACTGAAAAATGCGACTATCTCCGCCGATATGATACTGCCCAGTTGTCAGGATACTGGCACGGCCATCGTGTCAGCGAAAAAGGGGCAGCAGGTCTGGAGCGGCAGTGATGATTGTGCCTGGCTCAGTGCAGGAATTTCTGAAAGCTATCAAAAGCTCAATCTGCGCAATTCACAGATGTCACCGCTTACGATTTATGAAGAGAAGAACAGCGGAACAAATCTACCCGCCCAGCTCGATATTGAGGCGACCGGTGGTGATGAGTACAAATTTCTCTTCATGACCAAGGGTGGTGGTTCGGCCAACAAGACCTTTCTCTTCCAAGAGACCAAGGCCGTTCTCAATCCCAAGTCCATGCATGCGTTTCTCTTGGAAAAACTGCCAATGCTCGGCACGGCTGCTTGCCCACCCTACCATCTTGCCATTGTGATTGG
Organism: Chromatiales bacterium; assembly: GCA_029864785.1. GTDB lineage: Bacteria > Pseudomonadota > Gammaproteobacteria > Thiohalomonadales > Thiohalomonadaceae > JAOTST01. The sequence continues at coordinate 2,273 of JAOTST010000123.1, forward strand.
CGGTACCTCAGCAGAGTCGAATCTTAAAAACGTTAAACTCGCTTCAGCCAGATACCTTGATGAACTGCCCACCAAAGGTAACGATTACGGTCAGGCATTTCGTGACTTAGACCTTGAAGCCGAGGTGCTGCAACTCACCCGAGAAGAGATGGGGCTTGGTGCCCAGTTTGGCGGAAAATATTTCGCTCACGATGTACGCGTCATTCGCCTACCACGTCACGGTGCATCATGTCCGATCGGCATCGGTGTCTCCTGTTCTGCTGATCGCAATATCCTCGGCAAGATCAATCGTGATGGAGTCTGGCTGGAAAAACTCGACAGAGATCCGGCTCGGTTCTTACCTACACCCTCAGAGCCTATAAAAGAGAGTTCTAGTGAAAGCGTTCGCATCGATCTCAACCAACCGATGAGTGAGATCCTTAAGCAGTTATCACAATATCCCATCAAGACTCCTCTTCTTCTGAATGGCCCGATCATCGTGGCGCGTGATATTGCCCACGCCAAACTTAAAGAGCTGATCGACAGTGGTGAAGAGCTACCTGACTACATTAAAAACCATATCGTCTACTACGCAGGTCCTGCCAAAACACCTGAAGGTTATGCCTCAGGATCATTCGGACCTACCACTGCGGGTAGAATGGATAGCTATGTTGGATTGTTCCAGAAACATGGAGGCTCGATGATCATGCTGGCCAAAGGGAATCGCTCACGTCAGGTGACTGATGCCTGCAAACTACATGGTGGTTTTTATCTAGGTTCAATTGGTGGTGCTGCTGCACAACTGGCTCTGGAGAGTATTAAAAAGGTCGAGGTGATCGACTATTCCGAACTAGGCATGGAGGCGGTACATCGCATTGAAGTGGAGAACTTCCCAGCCTTTATTATTGTTGACGACAAGGGGAATGACTTTTTTAGTCAGCTTTAAATTCAAATTAAAACAGCCTTCAATAATTTCTAAAGCTATTCAAAGATGAGCGCTATTTTTTAACTTTAATTAAACTTAATTGCTCTCTCAGTTCATCATATCGAATAGGCTTTGAGATGACGCTATCCATGCCTGAAGCAATACACTGACTAATATTCTGTTGAGTAATATCCGCAGTCAGCGCGATAATCGGTAACGTCCCGATAGGCTCTGCCATTTCACGAATTTTTAGGGTCGTATCCATACCGTTTATCCCCGGCATACGTATATCCATTAATATAATATCAAATGGAGAGAGGGTATCCTCTTGGCATTTTTCAAGGATCTCTAATGCTACATAACCATCTTTTGCTAGAACAACATGATGTCCATCTTGCTCTAAAAGAGCCGACTCAGCCCGCTGATTAATGGGGTCATCCTCTACAAGAAGGATATTTAAACTGATATCTTTTTTGATTATATTGTCGGAGCTTATTGTATCGGCAGAAGATTCGCTGGATGTATATGGCAATTGAATCTTAAACCAAAACTCACTCCCCTCACCATCATGACTATCCACATCAATTTCACCATCCATCGCTTCGATAATATGGTGACAAATGGCTAATCCAAGACCACTACCCCCAAAACGACGGTTAATAGAAGAGTCTGCCTGAGTAAATGGTTTAAAGAGCTTTGGTTTAATCTCTTCCCGAATCCCAATGCCACTATCAACCACCTCAAATAATAGAGAAACTCTGTTTTTGTTTTTAGATTCATCAATTTGAGTTACTTTGACACGAACCTCACCATTTGTAGTAAATTTCAGTGCATTGCCAATTAAATTAAAGAGCAGTTGCCTTAGCCGTGTAGGATCACCAATAAGTACTCGCGGAATTTTTTTATCAACATGATAGGTAAGTGAATCATTTTGGGTTATCGCCTTAGGCTGAAAGAGAGTCACCATATTTTCCAGGATAGGAGTCAGTTCAAAATCAGTCCTCTCTAACTGCAACTTGCCCGACTCAATAATCGAGAGGTCAAGCACATCCGAAATAAGGGTTAACAGCGTCTCACTTGAAAAATTTATAGCATCAACATACTCACGCTGTTTTTCAGTAAGATCCGTTCGGCTCAGAAGGGTAATCATGCTCAATGCGCCATTCAGGGGGGTCCTGATTTCATGACTCATGCTCGCAAGAAAATCAGATTTAGCATCATTACTACGTTGTAACTCTTCAGCAAGAGTCTGCATCTCTACCCGTAACTGATGATTAGTTAGCACCATATTAATAATATATGTGGTAACAATAGGGCTAATGATCGAAGGAACGAGGATGGATATTAAGATACTGGAATAGTTAAATTCCCTGCCAGCAAGTGTTGAAGCAACAACCGTAATAAGTACTGATGCGGCGATTGAAAGAATAGTAATTAGAAGAACTGATTTAAACAGACCTGATTTTATGAGCCAGTTTTTCATTTAGCGGATGCTCCACATATCGGTATGAGCCTACCTCATTTATTATTATATTGTGTTAAACAGAGCATAGCCCAGAATCAGAAGAGTTCATATCAATATAAAGCATCTATTATCTCTAGTGAGAGACTACTCTGGTAAAGAAACATTTGATGTAGTCAGTCTCAATAATTGCTGGATGGACGGGATGATCCGGCCCCTGATGACCCTGCCCTATAATCTGTAGATCTCGATTAAGGTGTTGTGATGATTTTAACAGCAGTTCGCGCAGAGTATCGTGCTGTAGATGATACGAACATGAAGCCGAGATAAGGATGCCATCCTTATCCAGTAACTGCATCGCCGCCTGATTAAGACGACGATAGGCCTCTCCTCCCTTTTTCATATCCTTTCGACGTTTGATAAAGGCAGGCGGGTCAACAATCACCACATCAAATTTTTCATTATCCAGACGCAGTTCCTTAAGGGCATCAAAGGCATCTCCTTGAAATCCTTGCACCCGATCAGCCACACCATTAAGTTCCGCATTACGTCCAACCATGTCGAGAGCTGGTGCGGAGCTGTCGACACAGATCACCTCTCGTGCCCCCGCTGTAGCCGCCGCCACGCCCCAGCCACCGATATAACTGAAGACATCCAGCACCCTCGCCCCTTCGGAAAAATCTTGGGCTCGTGCGCGGTTCAAACGATGGTCGTAGAACCAGCCCGTCTTCTGTCCACTAAGCAGTGGTACCTCAAAACGGGTACCATTTTCCTCAATTTCCACGACATCCGGCACCTCGCCCACTGCCGTCTCAATGTAACTTTCTAAACCTTCCTGGATGCGAATGCTATTGTCATTACGCAACAGAATAGCCGCAGGATTAAGCGCACTCTGTAGTGCCTCGACCACCTCGTCACGCAACACCTCCATACCGGCGGTATTAAGCTGCACCACTAGGACATCTCCAAAGCGATCGACAACCAATCCTGG
>JAOTST010000124.1 GCA_029864785.1 Chromatiales bacterium
GATTATATTGAAATGTTCTATAATAGGAAAAGGCGTCATAGCCATCTTGGAGGAATGAGCCCTGAGGACTTTGAAATGTCTTCAGTCAAGGCCCTCTAGATGTCTACAGGACTGTGGGAAGTCCAGCGGACATTGTCAGGTGTCTACAGCGTTAGGGGAAGTCCATTAATTGGCTGTATAATCTTGGTCGAAGATACGGCCAAATAAATATGGGCACTAGAATGAAGCAAGATCCTTCTCCATCACAGACTACAGAACAATTTACTGATCCCATCGTCCCTCTAGATACAATTTCAGAACACCTTGCATCAGGTGATAATGAGGCTGTGAAAGCTGATCTGGTATTACTACACCCTGGAGAGCTTGCCTTCATTCTAGAATCCTCGGCACCTGAGATACGTCAGCGTCTATGGTCATTAATTCCAGCTGAACTTGAAGGTGACATCCTACCCTCACTACATGAGAAGGTTCGCTCCAGCATTATTAACACTATGGAGGATAGTGCTGTAGTTGCTGCGGCTACAATGATGGAGACAAATGACCTTGCTGAGGTCATTGAAGATCTATCTGATAACCTTAGTGAATTTGTTCTTAATTCACTAGACGATGACCATCGACTGCGCTTAGAAGCCAACATGGCCTATGCTGATGGTACTGCAGGTCGACTTATGACAACGGATGTCATTAGCGTAAGGGCTGATGTGACACTTGCTGTCGTATTGCGATACTTACGAAGATACCCAAGTCTTCCGAAATACACTGACAACCTCATGGTAACGAATGAACAGGGAATTTTTCTGGGCACCATATCAGTTGGCGATGCTGTTACAGGGAATCCTGAAGATACGGTTGAGAAGGCAATGCATCTATTAGCTGACTGGATCACAGCAGATGGCTCTGAACAACAGGTTGCCGAAAAATTTGAACGTAGAGACCTTATATCTCTTGCAGTAGTAGATGATGATAAAAAATTATTGGGTAGAATTACTGTTGATGAGGCCATTAACATCATTCGCACCCAGGCAGATCATTCCATATTAGCCAGTGCTGGTTTGAACAAAGAGGAGGATTTATTTGCTCCCGTTATACCAAGTGTCCTCAGACGCGGGTTATGGTTAGGAATCAATTTAGTCACCGTATTTCTGGCAGCCTGGGTAATAGGTAGATTTGAGGAAGCGTTAGATAAAATAGTCGCACTTGCTGTTTTGATGCCCATAGTCGCCAGTATGGGCGGCATTGCTGGGGGACAAACACTCACATTAACTATCAGGGCAATTTCACTTGGCCAAATTAGCAGCACTAATCTACGCTGGTTAACGAATAAAGAGCTTGCCGTAGGACTGGTCAATGGTATTGGGTGGTCGATAGTTGTCGCTTTAGTGACCTACTTTTGGTTTCAGCAACTTGGCATCGCCTTAATCATTGCAGCTGCGATGACTCTTAACCTAGTAGCTGCGGCACTATCTGGCGTTGCGATCCCAGTAATATTAGATCGTCTGGGCATAGATCCGGCCATATCAGGTGCCGTTGTATTGACTACAGTGACAGACATAATAGGGTTTCTTAGCTTTCTAGGATTAGCGACCCTATTTCTTCTGTAAATTTTATGTTTAATCTAACTGACAATGAGAGTATATAGTTAGATTTTGGCGCCTTCATCGATTGATGATTGCATTTGTTTATTACTAACAATTGAAATAGGTTCAGACACGGGAATGACAGTGGATAATTCATTTCATATATTCTATAAAACCTTATGAACACTAACCCTCTACTCACCGTTGGCTGGAGAGAATATTGTTCTCTACCCGATTTAGGACTTGTTGATGTCAATGCAAAAATTGACACTGGTGCGAAAACTTCGTGTTTACATGCCTTTTCAGTAAAGCCATTCAAAAAGAATAAAAAACAGTGGGTACGCTTCGGCATGCACCCCGATCAGGATAGTACTGATGTTGAAATATTTTGTGAGGCCGAAGTTATCGATAGACGTGAAGTAACAGATTCTGGAGGACATATAAGTAAACGCTATGTCATATCAACAAATATTGAAATAAATGGTCAACAATGGCCGATCGAACTAACATTAACCAATAGAGACACTATGAAATTCAGGATGTTAATTGGTCGTTCGGCCATGAGAAAACGAATAATCGTAAACCCAGACAAATCATTTCTTATGGGAAAACAGGAAGAATTGGATTAAATATCTGAAGGATATTCAAATGAAAATTGCAATTTTATCTCGAAACAAGAAGCTCTATTCCACACGTCGTCTTGTTGAAGCATGCGAAGAGAGAGGCCATGAGGTGCGGGTAATCGATACTCTGCGCTGCTATATGAATATCACCTCGGAGAAGCCTGAACTGCACTACCGAGGCGAAAATCTGCTCGATTTTGATGCGGTGATCCCGCGCATTGGTGCCTCGGTGACTTTTTACGGCACGGCAGTACTGCGTCAGTTCGAGATGATGGGGGTGTTTCCCGTCAGTGAATCGGTGGCAATTAGCCGTTCCCGCGATAAGTTGCGCTCTTTGCAGCTGCTCTCCCGTGTTGGCGTCGGTATGCCGAAGACCGGTTTTGCCAATTCCCCGGATGATGTGCAGGATCTGATCAAGATGGTCGGTGGAGCCCCATTGGTGATCAAGCTACTTGAGGGAACCCAGGGCATTGGCGTGGTTCTGGCCGAGACAAAAAAAGCAGCTGAGAGTGTGATCGAGGCTTTCATGGGGCTGAAAGCCAACATCCTGGTGCAGGAATTTATCAAAGAGGCTGGTGGCGCCGATATTCGCTGTTTAGTCATTGGTAACCGGGTGGTCGCCGCGATGCAACGCCAGGGGGCCGAGGGTGAGTTTCGCTCTAACCTACACCGCGGAGGAACTGCCAGCCTTATCAAGCTCACTCCTGCTGAGAGAGCCACAGCAATCAAAGCCGCCAAGGTGATGGGGCTCAATGTTGCCGGAGTGGATCTGTTGCGCTCCGATCGTGGTCCGCTAGTGATGGAGGTCAACTCATCGCCAGGCCTGGAAGGAATTGAGTCTGCCACTGGAAAGGATGTTGCTGGCATGATTATTGAGTTTATTGAAAAAACGGCAAAACCACACAGAACACGTACAAAAGGAAAAGGCTAATAATATGAGCAGCACACCATTAATTATCAATGGTATCGAAATAAAGGCAGGCACTAGGGCCACGATAGACCTACCAGCGGCTCGGCTGTATACCCATGTGCCCATGACAATTCCAGTTCATGTCATTAGTGGCAAAAAGTCTGGCCCACGTCTTTTTCTAAGTGCTGCAATCCATGGGGATGAGATAAATGGCATTGAAATTATTCGGCGTTTGCTAAAACTTCCCGCATTAAAAAGATTAAAGGGGACCCTCATTGCCGTGCCAATGGTCAATGTGCACGGCATTATCAATCACTCACGCTATCTTCCTGACCGTCGTGATTTAAACCGTTCGTTTCCTGGTTCGGTTAAAGGGCCTCTTGCATCAAGGCTTGCCAATCTCTTTATGAAGGAAATTGTTGAAAACAGTACATACGGCATTGATATTCATACTGGAGCAATACACCGTGATAACTTACCTCAAATCAGAGCCAATTTAGATGACAGTGAGACGGAAGAGTTAGCAAGGGCATTTGATGCGCCTGTCATTATTGCATCAAATTTACGTGATGGCTCGTTGAGAGAAGCTGCTTCAGAAGCTGGGATTCCAATGCTCCTTTATGAAGCAGGAGAAGCTTTACGCTTTGATGAAGTCTCTATACGCGCAGGCGTTAAGGGCATTATTAATGTCATGCGTAAACTGGAAATGCTTCCCACTAGTCGCAGTAGAGCTAAAAAGCCAGTTGAACCCGTTGTAGCCAGATCAAGTTCATGGATTCGAGCGCCTGAAAGCGGCATTCTCAGAGCAATGATTCCACTAGGTGGTCGAGTAAAAAAGAATACTTTATTAGGAGTGGTCGCGGATCCGTTTGGGGAGACCGAAGTTAATATTAGCTCAAATTTTAGTGGTATTGTGATTGGAAGGACTAATCTACCATTAGTCAATGAAGGAGATGCTCTTTACCATATTGCCCGATTTGAGGATATTAATGAAATCGAAACTAAAGTAGATGATTTTCAAGAAGAGCACTCTCCTGATTTAATACCATCACCTAACTCTGAGAGCCCAATTATTTAACGGTATGAATGCTTTGAAGTCCACTACTCTTAATTAATAGAACTCCATAACTTATGAAGAATACTATTTTTGGTTGACTTCTTTACTTCATACATAAGCGCATCGGTTCTATTAATCAAATCACTACTACTGTTACAGGGTATATCAACTGTAATAGATCCAATGCTAAATGTTATTGGAAATTCCTTAGAGCTCATTGTGTAATCCCCCCATTAATAACCGAAGTTATAAGTAGAGCGTTAAGCCGCCTCCAGCAATTTCCGAGGAGGAATTCCCCCAATCGCCGTGTGTGGCCGTTCATTATTGTATGACCATAGCCATTGTGTCGCGAGTAACTGTGCATGGTCAATACTGTTAAAACAATGCATATCTAGCCACTCATGCCTGACGGTACGGTTAAATCGTTCCACATAGGCATTCTGAGTGGGCTTTCCCGGTTGAGTATACATCAGCGTGATCTGCTGCTGGTTGGTCCAGTCAACAAGCTGCTGGCTGATATATTCAGGACCGTTATCGCAGCGTATTGCCAAAGGTTTACCCCTCCACTCAATAATCTGCTCCAGGGATCGAATAACTCTGATACTGGGCAGTGAAAAATCAACATCAATTCCGAGTCCTTCGCGATTATAGTCATCAAGTACGTTAAAGGTTCGAAACCGTCGACCATCATCCAGGCTATCGCTCATGAAGTCCATCGACCAAACCTGATTGATCGCAACGGGTACGCTGAGTTCATCAGGTCGCTCCCGCTTAATACGGCGTTTAGGCTTAATTCTCAGGTTTAACTCCAGCTCTCGGTAGATACGGTAGACCCGCTTGTGATTCCAGACATAGCCCTTGGTATTACGCAGATAGAAGAAACACAGGCCAAATCCCCATCGCTTATAGGTCTGGGATAGACGCAATAACCAATCGGCGATCTCGGCATTTTCATCACTTAATACAGGCTGATACCGATAGCAGGTCTCACTGATGCTAAACACGGAACAGACTACTCGAATGCTAGTGCTATATTCATCGGCTGCTCGTTGCGCCATCTCACGCCGTCGAGATGGCTTCACCACTTTTTTTCTATGGCCTCACGGGCAATTTCAGCCTTAAGCTTTTCCTCGGCATACATCTTTTTGAGCCGTCGATTTTCATCTTCCAGCTCCTTCATGCGCTTCATCAGTGAGACATCCATGCCGCCATACCTAGAGCGCCATTTGTAGAATGAGGCGTCACTCATACCATGTTCTCGACACAAATCAGCAACGGATGTGCCGGCTTCATTTTGTTTTAGAATCGATAAGATCTGACTGTCTGTATATCTTGATTTTTTCATAGAAAACCTCTGTTTTTAGTTTACGAGTATTTTCTACTGATAACTCCTGTTATTTTTCGGGGGGATTACAGAATTTCCAATAA